>JAVCCT010000390.1 GCA_030765325.1 Candidatus Stygibacter frigidus
AGAAAATATTTCTAATTCACGGTTGATGCCCCTACATTGAGAATATATATTGTCAAAATAGTATTGATGATATTAATGGTATTTGATGAGATGTTAATTTAGTGAACATGAAAAGGCGGATGAAAATGAACTATATAGATATCAGGAACTGGTTTAATGAATATACCTCGGATTTCGCTGAAGGTGCTGACCGTCAAAATATAATCTTGAAGATAGAGCATACTCAAAGAGTAGCATCAGATATAATTGAGATTGGCACTGAACTGGGATTGACCAGGACTCAGCTTGATCTGGCAAAGATAGCAGCTCAGCTTCACGATATCGGGCGATTTGAGCAATACAGGCGCTATGGCACGTTCAATGACGGAAAATCTACAGATCATGCTGTCCTTGGTCTTGAAGTGCTTCAGGAGAAAAAGATATTACAGGAATTACCTCCAGAAAGTCAGGAAATAATTATCAAATCCATAAAATATCATAACAAACTCTCAGTTCCTCAAGACGAGTCACAAGAAGTGTTTTTTTACTGCAAACTCCTGCGAGATGCAGATAAACTTGATATCTTTAAAGTTGTAACGGATTATTATGCAATTCGCCATTTAGACAGAAACGAGACTCTTGAGCTTGATCTTCCTGAAAATGGTGATGTGAGCGTGGTAGTGTTTGAATCAGTAAAAAATAGAGAACCAGTGGATTTCAAACTAATCAAAAACCTCAATGATTTTAAGCTGCTTCAAGCAGGCTGGGTATTTGAACTGAATTTCATCCCTACAATCAGGTTATTTAAAGAGCGTGGCTATCTATCAAAGCTCGAGAAATCTCTTCCTTCAGAAGAAGGATTAGCGGAAATATTTCAGATGATCAGAGCTTATATTGAGCAAAAACTTCTATAGTAATCGCCGGATTAGTTCAAAAGCCTTGACTATAAAAAACGGTTAGATAAATTAACAAATCGTATAAAGAGCAATACAGGAGGTAATGATGAAGCATATAATTGTGTTGATAGTGCTGGTTATGATCTTTCCCCTTTGCGGATATGAGATGGACACACTGGTGGATTCACCCACTGCGGGAATGCTGCAGCGAGGACAAACCGATATCTTTACTGAATTTTATAAAGACAATGGTTTACTATTAGGAGTGAGAGTAGGAATAATAGACCGTCTGATGATCGGAGTGAGTTATGGGGCAGAAAACGTGGTTGGCAATAATGACCCGGAATGGCATGATCAGGTGGAATTTTACGGAAAATTCAGATTAATAGATGAGACGAGAAATATGCCGGCAATGGCACTGGGTTATGATTCTCAAGGTCACGGCAGGTTTTATAAGGTCAATGAAAATGGTGACGTAATAAGGCGTTATGACATTAAATCAAAGGGATTCTTTTTTACCATGACCAAGAATTTTGGATTTTTAGGTAATTTAGGCACTCATCTGGGAATGAACTACAGTCTGGAAAATACCGAAAATGATCGACACATGAATATTTTTACTGGAATAGATAAGACCTTAGGTGACGTAATAGTGATGAGCGTGGAATATGACATGGCTATAAATGAAGATGAGAAATGGCTGGAAACTATCATGAATGACGAAGAATACTTCAATAAAGGCTATTTGAATGCTGGCTTGGGAGTATATTTCAATTCCAATCTTTATCTTCAGATGAAATTTAATGACCTGCTGGGTAATCGTGGCGATACCAGTCTGGCAGATCGATCAATCAGGTTAAAATATTATTTTGAGATATAATGAAGAAATTTAATTACTTATTACTATTATTGATGATTTTATCGGGCTGTACAGTAAATAAGGACATGAAGCAGAAGTCAGTAGATAGATCACCAAAACTGGAAGACATTAATTATCTGAAATCAATGGTCTATTATTCCTGTTCAGAATATATGCGCTTAGATGGTAATTATGATGCTGCCTTTGATTTGGTGCGTCTGGCAGAAGAAAACTCTCCTGAAAGTGTGTATCTTAAAGAGAAAATTTTTGATTTCCTAAAAGGTCAGGCACGAAGAGACAGTACGGTTGCTGCTTATATGATCAAACTGGGCAGTAAATGGTATGAATCAGGGTATTACAGCAGCAAGCTTCTTTACAATCTGGCTCAGGCATGTATATATCAGGGAGAAATTGAGCAGGCAGATAAATATTTTGCTGCCAGTCTGGGAACTGATGCCAAAAGAGAACAGTATCTAAATTATTACTTATTTCGAAATAGGTATTATCCCCCGGCAGATACTTTGCTAATACATCAGGCTGTGGCAGGAGAGTGGAAAAATGAAAGCGAAGATATTATCTATGAGGCAATAGATATTTATAAAACACTTCATGAGGAAAAAAGAGCCAGAGATCTATTAGTTAAGTCATATTACCACTGGCGAAATATGCAGTCTTTAACGAATATAGTAGCTTTGAATCAATTATTGAATGACTGGGATTCGACAATAGAATTACTTTCTGATCGTCAGGAAAAAGAGGCTGATCTGCCCTTAGGATTATTTAAATATTTGATCAGCGTTTATTATGATGGTGGAGAATATGAAAAAGTGATAGCTCTGGAAGAGAAATGCCGATCTACAGGTGATGATATGATCATGAAGATGCTTTTTTTATCCGCCCTGCAGGTGGGGAATTATGAATTAAGCCATCAGACGGCTGATCTTCTGATAGCTGCGGGATTTATCGATGATGCATATTATCCTTCCTTTTATGGTAGCCTTTGGGAACTGGAGATGAAAGCCGGTAAATGGACACTGGCTATGGAATATTTTAATAAGGTAGAAAATGTATTAGACAAGATGGGACTGATAATAGGGCTTATGAGTGACACAGAATCAGAGGTATTATTATCAGAATTTCTGGAAAATTATTATCAGGTGACTGAAGATAAACCTGCCGGGATGTTCTTATTGAGCATATTTAATCTAACAAGAGGAGAACTTAAGCGGGGAGAAGAGCTTCTTTCTCTGGTTGATAATCAATATATAAAAGATAATAATCTCGTAGCACCATTGGCTTCTGCTTATGAAGATAAAGATATTAAATTCATAATTTCCAAATTCGATGGTGATAATTTACTTACCGGTTTGATGTATTATTACCTGAAAGATCAGGAGCAGGCATTATCATTTCTGGAAAAAGCATTTGAGTCAGGAGAATTGAACAGCCAGGGAGTATTGTCTCTGGGATCCATACTGGTTGATCGATCTGATGAAAACAGTATAATTTCTGTCCTGAGCTGGGGTATAAAGCATTTTCCTGAAGATAGTGATATTTTAAATTTTTATGGCTATCAGATAGCTGTCCAGAAAGAATCGGAATTATATCCGGCAGCGGAAGAAAGTCTGAT
Organism: Candidatus Stygibacter frigidus; assembly: GCA_030765325.1. GTDB lineage: Bacteria > Cloacimonadota > Cloacimonadia > Cloacimonadales > TCS61 > Stygibacter > Stygibacter frigidus. The sequence goes on from JAVCCT010000390.1 coordinate 3,365, forward strand.
AAAAGCTCTTGATATGAAACCTGAAAACGCAATGTATTGGGATAGTCTAGGCTGGCTTTATTACCGGATGGGACGATATGGCGACGCCCTTAACGCAATGGCGCATACTGATAATATCGTGACTGGATATGCTGAGATCCTATATCATTATGCGGCGATCCTCTATGAATCCCAGCTTTATGATGAAGCTTTGATGTATCTTAATTTGATTGACGAGTTTGATAACGAAAAGGAATGGAAGAAACAGGCAGAAGAACTTATAACATTGATAAAAAAAATAAAATAGGAGGCAGGATGAAATTTGTATTTGGAAAACTGAATACTATATTAATGGTGATAGCCATTATCGTGACAGTGATCGGATATCTGATCATGGGTACTGGTGATAACACGATCTCCCCCATACTGCTGGTGATTGCATATGCCATATTATTCCCCG
>JAVCCT010000278.1 GCA_030765325.1 Candidatus Stygibacter frigidus
AAATTATTACATAGTTGTATAGTATTATATTGTATAGAAATACTGGTAAATATATCATAATATTTGACAGATAGGTGTGAGGGAATAACAGATTTATGGAATTTGATCCGAAAACGATCATGTTTTACTGTTTTAGTGGAAAAAAAAGGCTTTTATGGCAATAAGGTTCTGAATCAGTTAAACAGGCAAAAAGGAAAATTGTATAATGGCGTATCTCGTTGTGATATAAGGTATTATGAAATCGCTAATTTTACCAGCAAGAGATAAATGCTTATCTTGCGTTATTTACAGCAAGTCGGAAATATCAGTTATCTATTATCTATTATAAACCAGGCATCCCCTCCCCCCCGGAATTGAATTGATTTCTGCGAATAAGTCATATGTGCACCGCTGGGTATTTTCAGGGGCGCAGATGACGACCGCTATCAACCAATCTCTGAAAATGTATTGCTGTGGTAAAAGTCATAAATTACTGCTGATAACTGTTCGTAGTTCTCGCCCCACTTCCGGAGTACCGTTAGCGGTGCAAGTCCTACTTATCTTGTCGCTTATCTGTAATAGATTCATAGTAAATTTAATAAAAACAGGGGAATGCCTGTCTATTATAAACATGCCCTGGAAATATAAAAAAAAACGGTATGCCAGATTGTTTTATTTCACATCAGAGAGTACTTAACCCATATTATGCAGTAGGATTTCACAAATAGCACCAAGTTTCTGGCACAGAACAAGATAGAAAATGATAATAAATATAAAAAATATTCACTGATCATTTTCTAACTTATCTGCACTCAGAACCTTAGCACTCTTTGCAAAAGCCTACTGCACAAAATGGGCTTAATTCATCAAAAATAATATATATTCTCCGTTCGTCTTGAAGTAAATCATTTTAATTCTCATAAATGCATTTTATGTGAAAAATGCAGTTATTCTGACAAAATAATCTCTTATATATTGAAAATAAATAAGATACCTGCTCATAAACAGCAGCCGAGAACTCTCTGTACCTTTGCTGTGGGTTCACTGTGGCTTGAATGTCATATATATTCACTTACAACTTTATATATTAATACAATAGTTACTTGCCAGCTAAGCAGAAGTTCCTAACTGTACTCAGCACAAGCCTTCTGGCAACCATTGTTTCCCCGTCTCAATTCATGAATAGAATCAGTCCATATCGCCCAAAACTCTTGTCCCGAATACGGTTCAAAAGTCTTGACTTGCCTTCTTTTTTACATTACATTATATTCTTTCGCGTTGTTTAGCGCTTTTCGCGGTTAAAATTCTTCATTCTTACATTCCTCGATTCACGGATAGATCATTACATCTTAATCATAACTACTTCCCCCACCCAGCAATGTATCTCTTTTTTGTTCGCGGCTAAAATTTCTTTTTCACCACAGAGAGCACAGAGTTCACAGAGTTTGTAGTAACCAGAGCATCCCTGCTCTGGATTTTCTTATAACTCATCACCCATTACTAATTTTCTTTTGTTCGCGTTAGTTCGGTTTGTTCGCGGCTTAAATTTCTTTTTCACCACAGAGGTGCAGAGAGCACAGAGAACGCAAAGGGGTGAGAATAATGTAAAATGTAAAATGTAAAATGTAAAATTAAATGTAATCAGAGCAGGGAGAACGAGGGTGTGAAGATGAGATAATGTGAAGGGGCGAAAATGCTAAGGTTAGAAGAAAATTTAGCTGGTATTTCATTAAATTGTTCGCGTTTGTTCGTGGATTAATGATCTTTTCTTACATTTTTTCGCGTACTATTAGCGGTTTTCGCGGTTAAAAAAATCTTACATTACATTTCTCTGTGTCCTCTGCCTGCCGTGCCAGAAAGCAATATCCCATAAATCAATTAACCTGATTATTATTCACTGATCTGGCAACGACCCGTTGAAAATAGCTGTTTACCTGTAGATATCGGAAAAATCCTATAGAATATTTTTTAAATAAAATAAAAAAGAACCTTGCTCAGTAATAAGCAAGGTTCATTTAATAGATACTATTATCAGTTATTATCTTATTTCATTAACAATATTTTGGCTGTTTTGTTTAGTTTACCATTAACAGAAATTCTCACCAGATAGACGCCGGAAGGCTGGATATGATCAGCTTTATCTCTGCCCATCCAGTTGATCTGATGTGCTCCACTTGCATAATTACCTCTGCAAAGAGCTTGGATAAGCCGTCCTCTGATATCATAAATGTTAATTTCCACAAATGCTGCTTCTGAAAGCTGATAGGCAATAGTAACTTCTGGATTAAAGGGATTAGGATAGATTGATTTCAGGGTGCAAACCGGAACTGGTGAGGCATTGTCTTCCGAAGTGCCAGTAACTATTTTCTCAATAGGATTAGAAAATGCTACTTCAGAATTGATCCCGGTTGTATAATGAGCGATCACGGCATATTGCCAGAGGTTGGCTGGTAATTCTGCCCATCCCTCATCAATAAATTCATTTTCCATAGTGTTTTCAATTATAACATCCCAGAGTTCAGGATTACCGCTGAAGCATTCCAGGAAGCGATAAAGAGTGTAGCCTTCCAGGATTCTATAATCAGGCTCATCCCAGCTTACGGTTACTTCCTGATACTGCACAGTTTCTTCTGCTATCACATTTTCGGCTGGATATGGTGTTTCGATTAGAATAATTGTGCCCAGATCAATATCATCCATTGCAACTGCAATATCGTCACTATATAGATCAA
>JAVCCT010000171.1 GCA_030765325.1 Candidatus Stygibacter frigidus
AAACACGACCTGGGCATTATCACTGGCAGTCGATCGGATTACACCGTCATCAACAATAATGGTAATATTTTCACTGCCATACCAATCTGCTGCTGCAGAAAATGTAATATCCATATCATCTATTTCAGCGTTGATTTCTATATTTCCACTGACTGCTAATACCAGTTCATCATTATCAAAATCCAGAATATAATTACTCATATCAACTGTTAAAGAAGCATCTTCATTTACGTAAAATGAATTAGGAAGATTTATAATCGGGGGATCATTAACCGGATTCACAATTATCAAAATGGTATCAGATACGGTAAATTCTCCATCACTGAGATTAAAGGTAACTTCTTCAGTACCATAATAATTTAATATCCCAGATATCAAAGCATTATATCCCTGGATATTGATATTCAAATTTGGACTCCCACTTCCTAAGGAGAAATTTAACTGGCTGTTATCTATATCTGTGCAATAATTATAAAAACTATAAAAAATTGAGTCATCTTCCTGAAGACTTATCTCTTCTGGTAAATTAATTACTGGCGGGTCATTCACGGGTTCAATTATAATAGATATCACATCACTGATAGTTTCACCAGTATCCAGACTTAAGACTGTTACAGTAAGATATTCACTGCCAGACCAATCAGGGGAACCGGTGAATTCGATGATCTGATCATTAATTTCTGTGGAGATATTAGTTAAATCACTTAGCTCGATCTCTATTGAATAGTTAAAATTATTTGTCAGATAGCTTGCCAGATCAAGCGATTCTGTTTCATCTTCATTAATAGTGATCTCAGCAGGTAGATTAATTTCGAAATTACTGCCATTCTCAGTTACAAATACAGTCAGGATATCCTCTGCTTCAAATTCACCGTCAGAAACCCAGAAATTCAGCTCTTCCATACCCTGCCAGTCAATAGCCGCAGATAAAGTCACAATCAAATCGTACACATCTACAATGATATTTTCATTACCACTGTAACCTATCATCAAATCAGGGTTGTCTATATCACTGCAATACAAGTTGAAATCAACCTCCTGATTACTACCTGATGCAAAAGTTATACTCTCTGGCAGATCTAACTGAGGTGGATCATTTACAGGGTTGATCATTACATTTACATTCTGCTCCACTTCACTTCGAGACTGCTGATCACTTGCTGTAAATGTTACTGTCTCTTGACCACTCCAGTTCTCTGGTGCAGAAATCGATACTTCACTACCAAATATTTCGATAATTATTATATCACTTTCCGCACTATATGTAAGTTGATCTCCATCTACATCACCACTGTAATCTCTGAGATCCAATACATAATTCTCATCTTCATTTATTTCTATATCTCCTGGTATTGCCAGCCACGGATCATCATTAACAGGATTTACTACTATATTCACATTAATCGTGATAGTGTTTTCCCCATCATCAGCCCATAATTCCAATTGGCAATCACCATTCCAGTTCTCATTTGGCATTAATATCAAAGTATCACCAATCGTAACAACTTCAAGGAATTCTGAATATCCACCAAACTCAAGTTCTTCACTATCAATATCAAGCCAGGATCCAGCTAAACTTGCCTGATACGCACTATCCTCATCAAATTCAATATTATTAACCCCAATGTATTCAGGAGCATCATTTACTGCTGCCACGATTATATTCATTGCATCAAACACTGTGGCAATTCCATCAGATATTTGAAAATTTATCTGTTCATTACCATACCAATCAGGAGATGAAGATAGAAGAAGGTCTCCATTTTCATTCTGCTGAATAATGATCTGCTCATTGTCACTCCAGGTTACTATCAGACTATCTCCATCAGGATCACTTGCATATTGCTGCCAGTTAAAGACGAGTTCAGAGTCTTCAGCAAATGATATTTCAGCAGGTAGATCAAATTCTGGTATCTGATTGTTATCTATCACCTCTACAGAGATATTATCACTTACTATAACTGATCCATCATATACATTGATCTGCAAATCATAATTTCCCGGCACAGCATTAGCACAATCAATCTCCAGTATCATATCATTGACCATAGTTACAAGAAATTCACTTTCTGCTGTTATATAAAGACTGTCGCCATCAATGTCACTTATATAATCATTCAGATCAAGCTGACTGATCTCACCCTGATCTATTTCCAGAGTTTCTGGCAGATTCATTACTGGCAGATCATTTACCCCTATAATAGTGACAGAGATATTGCCATTAGCTGATTCACCTTCACTATCAGTAACCGTCAATTCCAGCTCAGTATCCCCAAACCAGTTTTCAGCAGGAGTTATTTTATAACTGAGGTTATTTAGTAAAGTATTGGCAGCTAATTGCAGGAAATTAGGCGGATATCCCACGATTCCACCAGGGATTGTGGTGACCTGAAGATCCATCCCATAAACCAGGTTTTCACTCACGTCCAATATCCTGAAATACATCGGTTCAGACTCAGCTGTATAAACGTTAAAAGTAGTGAAATTAGATGCTCCCCATCTATAGCCTATCCCACGGCATTCATTTCCTACAAATGCACCAATTACATCATCACTTGCTATTACAGCCCCATTAATGGAAACATTGCCATAGATCAGCATAGTTTGCGAGTATTCCACGGGTTCCCAGTTAATCTCTGACTCCTCTATTTCCAGATATTGGTTAACTTCCCAGGTAACTGTGAGTTCATCATTTTCTGCATCTGAGATCATATTGGCAAGATCAAGTATATATTCACTATCTTCATCCCAAACAAGCTCTGAAGGCAATTCTAATTGCGGTGCATCATTCACTGAAATAAATTCTACTACCAACTCATCCGTTGCACTCAAACCACCAGGATCACTCACTTCAAATTCCAATTCCTCAGTTCCAAACCAGTTTGCATCTGCTGATATATTCACCTGATAACCATTAATTACAACCTGGATATTTTCAAGATCATTTATTTGAGTTAAAGTTAATTCATCGCCATCATCATCATTTAGATATGCAGTAAAATCTAAATTCAGAATTTCATCCTCGTAGGCATTTACGCTCGCTGGTAGATATATCTCAGGGGCATGATTACCTGCCAGCACAGTTACGATCACATTTTGCTGCACCGGATCATTTTCATGATCATATACACTAAAAGTTATTTCTTCTGTACCAGTCCAGAATTCTGCTACACTTAAAATCAAATCTCCTTCCAGATCAGCTTCATCGCAATTAAGCTCCAGGAATGTGGGATAACCCACTGAGCCTCCAGGATTGCTGGTTATCAAATCCCCGCATACCCATACCTGATTGGTTTCCGGGTCTTTTATCCTGATCTCCATATCTTCAATTGACGTTCCCTGCACGGTAGTATTTAAAAAACTCCTCCCATTATAAGATTGCAGGTCAGCAATATCTCTGCATTCATTACCAACAAAAACTCCTACTTCATAATCCAGAGGTACCGATTCTCCATTACGGTTAATATATCCATATAAATTTGTAAATGTCCCGAAATTAACCGATTGCCAGGTGTTGTCAGTTATTTCAATATTTATATCTTCATTACCAGTCCAGCTAACTTCAAGATTATCCCCCTCTGCATCATAAATAAAATCTCTAATTGTAAATAAATAAGTTTCAATATTATCAAACTCAATTTCTGCTGGTAAATCAACAACTGGTGATTCATTTGGCAATCCCCCACCACTAGCATTAAACTCCAGAAAATTAGGAGGATATCCCAGATCATGTCCTGGGTAGCTCTGCACACTCTCTTCAACATCTAAAATAATATCTTCATTGGCATTCCATAACATGAACGTGATCGTTTCTGGTTGCTCTCCCTGAATATTCAAGGAAACATATGAATTACCGTTATAAATAAATATATTACCGATACCTCTGCATTCTCCTTCACAAAATGCACCCAGAATATCTCCTGAAGAAGCTTCCTCATCATTTATCGTAACATGACAATAGGCTATTGTGCTATTTGTATAGACAACAATCTGCCAGCCCGGAATTCTTTCATCTCCCAAAAGTAATGATATCAATAAAATGAATATAACAAATATCAGCAATTTCCTCACTTACTACCCCCATTAATATTCTATATTACTTCAACCCGATATATCATAAGTAATCAACATCAAGTCAAGACTTTTTATAATCATTTTTCTTTAGAGTTAATGAGGGAGCTCAATTTTCACCCAAAAAAATCTGTTTAAATACCCTCAAAACCCTGACAATAGTTGATTCATTGTTAAATTGAATACAATTCTATAGACTCAAACTCGAAGGCGACTGTTCAACCTAAGTAATTGATATAATTGCAATTTTCCATTTTTTTTGCATAAAAGTGCACATACCCATCGTATTTGACAATTATCGTGAAATTGACAGATTCCCTGAAGGGGAATAACTATAATAGCCTCGGGTTGTTGTATTTCAACTTCCTGGGGTAAAATTTACCCACCAAAACTTTCCCTACCCCAAACACCGGCGCTGCCGTTGTGAATCCCTTTCTAGGATAAATCAATTATAATAATTGAACAGCCTCAACTCGAAGAAACAAATTTTACCAATAAAGTTCTTGACTTATAATCTGATAATATCAGCTATGTCTAAGATGACAGAAAGGAGGATATGATGCTCGATGAATTCGTGATTTCGAAGCTTTCAAAACTTTTTGACGTGGTCTCTAACCCCGTTAGAATTAAAATAATCTATACCCTCGCCGAGGAAGAAAGTCTTTCCGTAACAGAAATTTCCCAAAAGATCGATGTCCCTCAAAATACGCTTTCTGCACATTTAAAAATACTCTTCGAAGGGGCATATTTGCAAAAAGAGCAAAAATGGCGCAAAGTGTATTATTCCATCCGAGAGCCTAAATTGAAAGAAATATTGGAATTAGGCACCCAGATATTGTATAATAAATGGGAAGGCAACTGGGAAAAGATAGCAGAAGCAAGAAATAAAATAAAGCAGACTATAAATATCCAAGGAGATGAATAATGGAAAAGATAATCCCAAGATGGGAATGGCGAACCTTTGGTGATAATCTCAGCAAAGTAGCAGAAGTTATCAGACAATCCGGGGAATCATTTGATCGCGAAAGTGAAGAATTATATATATTATCAACCAGAAGTAATGACAATACCAAAATCAGAGCAGAGCTGATGGACATCAAAACCCCTATCCGGATCAATAAAGAGAACTTACTTGAACAGTGGACAGTTTTGGCAAAATCAGCTTTCCCAATCCATATCAATGATCTGGCACTTGTCTATAAAGCCTTTGGTTTGCAATTACCCTATTTGAACCAGGATGAATACAGTTACACCGAATATCTTCAAGAACTGATCGGCAAGAATCCTGATCTGAGGATAGTGAATGTAAAAAAGAACCGTCATGGTTACAAGATAGACGGAGCAATTGTGGAAATAGCTGAGGTGCAATTTGATGATATAACTCAGCAGACGATAGCAGTAGAACATGCTGATCCTGAGCTGGTATTGCAAACAGTGCAAAAACTGGGATTAATAAAATATGAAAATATCAATTATATTAAAGCAATGAAAAGAGTTTTTGGGATCAAATATTAAGTGAAGCAGGAGGCTTAATGGCAAACTATGCAATATTAGATATCGGAACAAACTCGATAAAGTTCATGTTGTTTTCCTATGATAAAGGCAAAACTGAGATACTGATAGACATGAATAATATTTCGCGATTAGGTGAAGGGCTCTATAAAACAGGGCAGATATCACCTGAATCTATGGATAGAAATATTGCTGTACTGGATGAATTTATGACCCAGGCACGTGATTATAAAGTAGAAGAGATCATCGCTGTGGGAACAATGTGCCTGCGAACAGCCAAAAACAGCAGGGAATTTCTTGATCGGGCAAAAAAGGAGCTTAATCTGGAAATAAAAGTGATCCCCGGTGAAGAAGAAGCTCGTCTCTCCTATCTGGCAGTATTATCCACCCTTGGCAAAACAGATAAGAATGTGGTAGTTTTTGATACCGGTGGTGGTAGTACAGAATTTATCTTTGGCAGTGGTCTGGAATTTCAAAATAAGATCAGTCTGAATCTGGGTGCAGTATCACCAACAGAAGAATTTCTATCTGATCCACCTAAGAAAGAAGAAGTTGACCGCATGCTGAATTTTATGCATAAATTCTTTGTAAAGGAGATCAATGGCGAAAAGGTTGATCATCTGGTTGGTATTGGAGGGACAGTCACCAGTATGGGTGCAGTGATGCATAAAATGACGAAATATGATCCAGATGTGATCCAGGGTTCCACTATCACTCTGCAGGAAGTAAATCGGCAGCTTGAAATGTATAAGTCAAAGAGCGTGGAAGACAGGAAGGCAATCGCTGGATTGCAGCCCAAACGCGCAGATGTGATCCTGGCAGGTGCAGGTATAATGAAGACGATAATGGAAATCCTAAAAATAGAGAGTCTCACCATCAGTGATCGTGGATTAAGACACGGACTGATGTTTGACAGGTTTCACTAAAAGGAGGTAATATGCCAATATTTGGCAGTAAAACAAAGCAGTTAGAAGCGGATATTGAAAGCTATCTTGACCTGGTGTCAAGATCTGGATTGATTTTTCAGGAAGGAATAAAAGCCTATCTGATTGGTAAAATGGATAAATTTGATAAAAATTACAGAGATATTACTGCTCTGGAAAGTGAAGCTGACTCCGTAAGACGTGATATTAAGCATAAGCTTTATACTTATATGCTGATCCCGGAATCACGCGGAGATGTACTGGGTCTTCTGGAAACCCTGGATGATGTAGTTGATATCTGCGAGAAAGTGTTAGAACAATTTTCCATAGAAACTCCTGATATCGAAGATTTTCTCAAATCTGACTTCAGGGAGCTGGCAGAACTATCTGCCCTTTGCGTAGATGAAATAGTCAAAGCAGCCCGATCATTTTTCACAAATATAACAATGGTGAGTAATTATGTAAACAAAGTTCATTTTTATGAACACGAGGTGGATGATCTGGAAGAACAATTAAAACGTAAGGCTTTTAACAGCAAAGATATCCAGCGTTTTAGTCATAAAGTTCACATGCGCTATTTTGCCGAAAAGATAGCGATGGTTTCTGATGTCGCGCAAGCCGTAGCAGAGAGACTTTCTGTATATGCGATTAAAAGAAAGATATAACAGACGGGAGATAGCAGGTTAATGGTTTCACTAATATTCTTTTTATCCAGCGGATTATTCCTGGGCTGGTCTTTAGGAGCCAATAATGCAGCGAATTTCTTTGGATCTGCCGTAGCCACTCGAATGATCTCATTTCGCACTGCAGCGATAGTCTGCAGTATATTTGTGATTTTGGGAGCGGTTATCAGTGGTGCTGGAGCTGCTGATACTCTTGGTAAACTAGGTTCGATCTCAACACTACCCGGAGCTTTCGTAGTGGCTCTTGCGGCTGCGATTTCGTCACTTGTTATGACGAGAGCGGGAATTCCTATTTCCACCAGTCAGGCAATTGTGGGTGGCATCATAGGTTGGAATCTGTTTGCCCACATGGCAACGGATCAGCAGGCCCTTTATAGAATTGCAGGAACCTGGATCATTTCCCCAATATTAACTGCTGTCATGTCAGTTATCCTCTTTCATATTTTCCGCCGAATTGCAGAAAAGTCACGGATTCATCTACTGCGCATGGATCACTACACGCGTCTGGCATTAATTATAGTTGGTGCTTTTGGTTCTTACAGCCTAGGTGCTAATAATATCGGTAATGTAGTAGGCATTTTTATCGCCTCTTCACCCTTTAAAGATTTCACAATATTTGGCTTCCTTCATATCAGCGCTGTGCAGCAATTATTCTTTATTGGTGCCGTGGCAATTGCAGCGGGAGTTTTCACCTATTCAAAACGGGTAATGATGACAGTGGGTGAAGGGATATTCAAATTATCACCAGTAACTGCCCTGGTAGTGGTGCTTTCAACTTCAATTACTCTATTTCTATTTGCCTCGGAAGGGTTGCGGGATTTTCTGGTATCAAATCATTTACCGGCATTTCCGCTGGTACCTGTATCATCATCACAGGCAATAGTGGGAGCAGTAATGGGAATCAGCATAGCTAAAGGTGGACGGAATATTAATTTTAAAAAGATAGGACATATAGTGTTAGGCTGGATAATCACCCCAATAGTTTCGGCTGTTATCTCATATTTTACCCTGTTTTTTATGCAGAATGTGTTTTTACAAAATGTGGTTTCATGAAAAATCTAATAGAAATTATATTGCATAAATCTGATAAATACAGGGAGAAATATAAATGCTGATTGTAGTTTTTTTCTTATCAAGTGGATTGTTTTTGGGTTGGTCTTTGGGTGCAAATGATGCTGCCAATATCTTTGGTACAGCAGTTGGCACTAAAATGGTCAAATTCAAAACAGCAGCATTGATCTGCAGCATATTCCTGATCCTGGGAGCAGTAGAAAGCGGCGCTGGAGCCTCACACACTCTTGGTAAGCTGGGAAATGTAAATGAACTCGCTGGTGCCTTTATAGTAGCGCTATCTGCAGCACTTACAGTTTTATGGATGACCAAAGCGGGGTTACCAGTATCTACCTCGCAGGCTATTGTGGGTTCAATAATTGGCTGGAACTTATTTTCGGGCACACCGACGAGTATGAGCTCTTTAACTAAAATTGTGGGAACCTGGATATTTTCACCCATCCTTTCAGCAATATTTGCCTTTATCCTTTTTTTATTGGCAAAACGAATCGTAGAAAAATCGTGTATCCACATGCTTAGGATGGATACGTATGTCCGGGCAGCGTTGATCATAGTGGGTGCTTTTGGATCATATAGTCTGGGAGCAAATAATATTGGTAATGTAATGGGAGTATTTATAAATTCATCTCCTTTCAAAGATATCACTTTTAACAGTTTGTTTCAGTTCTCTGCTGTGCAGCAGCTCTTCTTTCTGGGTGGGATTGCCATAGCATTTGGAGTTTTTACCTATTCCAAAAGAGTTATGAAAACTGTAGCAACAGGTATCTTTAAATTGAATCCTGTCACAGGATTGGTAGTGGTTCTGGCAAGCTCGATTACCCTATTTCTTTTCGCTTCACAAGGATTGTATGATTTTTTAACTTCTCATCATCTGCCGGCGTTTCCGTTAGTTCCCGTATCCAGTTCCCAAGCCGTGGTTGGGTCAGTGATGGGGATCAGTCTGGCAAAAGGCGTCCGTAATCTTAATTTTAAAAAGCTGGCAGAGATCAGTATCGGCTGGGTGGTTACACCTCTGGCATCTGCCATTTTTTCATATATCGCTTTATTTTTTATGCAAAATGTTTTTATGCAAATTGTATATCATTAGTCAGGAGAGAATATGTTTAATATAAAAACCGATCTTTCTAACAAACTGAAATATTTCAGAAAATTGCTGATACTTGGCTTCATCCTGATAATGCTGTTTTCAGGTTGTAAAAAAGATACTGAATTCTCATTTCCGGAAAAGCCAATTACTTTACTGGTTTATACTGGACCGGGAGGATTGATCGATGTTACAGCCCGTAAGTTTGTTGATATCGCAAATAAATACACCGATGCTACTTTTGTAGTTGAAAATAAACCTGGTTCCGGTGGGATTGTAGCATTGAAAAATATGCTGCAAAAACCTGCTGATGGTTATACTCTGCTTGCCAGTACTAAATCAAATATTTCCAAAATAGTAGCTACCGGAGCTGATACTTTTATTGAAGATATTGACTGGGCAGCGATGATGATGGCAGACCCGGAATGCATTATCACCTATCGACAAAGCAATGTGAATACCTGGGAAGATCTGATAGCCGATGCAAAAGCAAAAAATGGTAAGCAAATCTGGCTGGGTCCCGCAAATGGTGGCTTAGACCATGTAACTGCTCTTAAAATCTGGGATAAAGCAGGCATAAGTGCCAAGTGGATACCTTATACCAGTGGTGGAAAAGCTATAGCAGCGCTCCTGGGTGAGCAGGGAGTGGCTTATGTGGGTAATCCACGTGAAGTTCTGGGAAATGACGACTTGCAGATTGCAGCAGTTTCCAGTGCAAAAAAATTACCGCAATTCCCAAATGTACCCACCTTTACCGAGCTGGGACTTACTGATCTGGAAAATGAATATATGTGGCGTGGATTTGTGCTCAAAAATGGAGTTCCAGAATCTGTTCGTCAGTGGTATAATGAGCTTTTCAAGAAAGTAAATGCTGATCCTGAATGGCGCAAGTACTGGGAACGGGGAGGTATTGATGTCAAGTACGCTGACAACAATGATTTTACGCAGGTAGTACAGCGTGATAAGCAGGATTTCACTTACTATTTATCAAAACTGGGAATTATCAATACTGAAGCAGATAGTTTTATGGCAAAACTGGCAAGCGGAAATACATTCAGGCTGTTAGTGATGATTCTTTGCGCAATATTTCTGATCATCTGGCTTCTTATCTGGCGATCTCAGACGAAAAGCTGGTTGAATGGAATTCTATTGCCACTATTTTTTATCTTCCTCTCACTGATTTTCTACCTGCTATCGTTCACCTTCCCCAGTAATGAAGATGTGGGACCTGCAATCGTACCTCGTCTCTGGATATTTATCCTAATACCTTTAAATCTTGTACTACTGGTGAGTATTCTGATTAAAAAAGAAGAAATTATAAAAACGACAGGCAGCAGCAAGTCAGTATTCAAGTTTGTAGCGCTTCTGGTGCTTTATTTACTGGGAATTCATTTTCTGGGTTATTTCATCAGCACATTTTTCTTTTTGATAGCAGGAATATTGCTCCTGGGATATAAAAATATCAAGATGACATTTATCATTTCTGCCTGCTGGCTGCTGTTTTCTTATCTGGTATTTTATAAATTACTCTACGTTCCATTACCTCAGGGCTTGATCCTGGAAATGTTGTTTTAAGGGGATAATAATATGGAAATTTTAGTAAATCTGGCTCATGGATTTCAATTCCTGCTGGGTTGGCAACCCTTGCTCTTTATTGTGATTGGTGTGATCCTGGGAATTCTGGCTGGAGCTATGCCAGGACTTTCTCCTTCCATGGGAGTAGCACTCCTGGTACCTTTCACTTATGCCATGTCACCTACTCTTGCTCTTATATTACTGGTTTCAATCTATATCGCTTCAAATTACGGGGGTTCAATCACAGCTGTAACCATAAACGCTCCTGGCACACCAGCTTCGGTGGTTACATCATTTGACGGTTATCCACTCACACAGCAGAATAAACCTGGTATGGCTCTGGGAGTGTCTCTGATATCTTCCACCGTTGGCGGGATTATCGGCACTATAATATTAATACTTTTTAGTGTGCAACTGGCAAAGATTGCTGTTAAATTTCATCCAGCAGAATATTTTGCTCTGGCAGTCTTTGGTTTGACCACAGTGGCGACTCTGGGAGGTAAAAACTGGCTGAAAGCATTTATTGCAGCCATCTTTGGTTTACTTATCAATACTATCGGTATTGATCCCATTTCTGGGGTGAGCAGGTTTACCTTTGGTACTGTGCAATTATATGACGGCTTTTCTCTGATACCGGCATTGATTGGTTTATTTGCTCTCAGTGAGGTTTTTAAACAGATTGATGAACGTAATTTCGATAGTGAGAAGGTGAAATTGCAAAAAACAAAGTGGCCCACGATTGGTGATTATTGGAAACTTAAGTTTGGGATAATCAGATCATCTCTGGTAGGTACTTTGATTGGAATTTTCCCCGGGGCTGGAGCGACTATTGCATCTTTTATTTCTTATGATATTGCCAAAAGAAGCAGTAAGGAACCAGAGCTATTCGGCAAAGGCAGCCTGGAAGGCGTTGCTGCTGCTGAAGCCGCAAACAGCAGCTCTGTGGG
>JAVCCT010000111.1 GCA_030765325.1 Candidatus Stygibacter frigidus
AGTTTCAAAATCTTTGTCTAATAAGGCGATTTCTCCCAGATAGAAATTGCTCATCCCCTGTTTATCACTATTATCAAAATTATAGACTACCAGCTCAAACTGATCTTTTGCCTGTGACATTTCACCTTTATTAAAATAGCACATACCTTTTTTGAAGTAAGCTTCATCAGCATATTGCCCAGTGGGATATTTTTCAAGATAATCAGAAAAGTCATTTAAAGCTGCATCTTGATTTCCACCAAGATACTCTGCTTCAGCTTTTATATATCGCGCTTTTTCCTGATATTCAGCAGATAAATTGGCTGATAGACATCTTTGCAGATTTTCTGCTGCCATATCATATTCATTTTGCTGATACTGAGTAAGTCCAAGTTGATATAAAGCCTCTCCCTGGAATACATTGTCTGGCTGTTCATTGATAAACTGCTTAAGCATATCTTCTTTTTGAGCCGGATCTTCTGCTAAACCTGCCAGATAAAATTGACTATTTGCCAACAATTCTTCATTATCTGAATTTCTAAGCTCTTGCAAAATCACTTTGGCATCGCTTATATTATCCAGCTTTATCTGGCACAAGGCAAAGTAATACCTTGCTTGATCAGAAGTGAGATCTGCCAGATGCTCAGCAGCTTGAAGATAGTTCCCCAGCTCAAATTCTGCTATCCCCACCAGCATTTGATATTGATGATAATATTCTGAGGCAGGAGCAATGCTGTCATACCCGATATTAAGGATTTTATCATATTCACGTCTTTTGATATTCTCATTATGAAAAAGCACCAGAGCATAATTAAGATTCTCATCTCCAGCATACTTTTCTAATGACGAGATTAACATATCTTCTGCTTTATTCCATTCCTTTTCAGATATATAAAGCTGGATTAGCTTTAGCCTCACGCTCAAGCGATCTTCACCATTCAAAGCATTCAGGAGATTTTCTTCAGCTTGATCAAATTCACCGGTTTCCACTTGAGAAGCACCCAGAAAATAATAAAAACGGTTGATTTGCTTATTCTGAGGGTAATTAGTGATCAATTTGGCAAATATTTCTCTGGCGTCAATATAATTATGCAAATAGTAATAAGATTGACCTAAACCTGAGAGCACATCAGAATAAGGCATGGTTTCCGGGGGAGTTTTTCTTAGAACCAAAAAGATTTCCTGAGCCTGCTGATAATTTTCCTGCTCCAGATATATATCTGCCAAAAGATAGCTGGCTTCCAGCCGATAGTCACTTTGGGGGTAATCTGCCAGATATTTTACCAGTTCGTGCTGAGCAAGAGAGTAATTTCCATCTTCATAAAGCCCCACAGCGAACATCAAATCATCATTTGCTGATGCAGTTAAGCTTATGCTGATCATAATAAGTACGGTTAGTGTAATGATTTTAATTTTCATCTTTTTTCTCCAAAATTATTCATATATCTCTATAGCTTGGCATCTTTTACGTCTGCCAGGGGTAAGGAAATATAAAATGTGGTTCCCTTGCCATTATCATTTGCTGATGCCCAGATATTACCTCCGTGAAGGTTCACAATTTGCTGAGCAGTCGAAAGTCCTAAGCCCAGACCTGAGGAATTAAATTCCGTAATCCCTGATCTGTGACTATAAATATCATTTACTTCATAAAATTCCTGGAAAATATTCTCCAGCTCTTTGGGCTTGATCCCTATTCCTTCATCTTTTATATAAATGATGATGGATTCCATATCCTGCACCTTCTCTGCCTGAGTTGTTGCCGAACGCAAACCTAAAGTTGTTAAACTCAGATCAATAGAAAAGCGTATTGTGTTCATCAGCAGTTTGTCCAGCAGTATATTGAATACTCTCAAATCAATGGCAGCATATACAGGGGCAGATGGTAAGTCCAGAGTGAAATAGAGACGGCGTTCCTTGCTCATTTCTTCTGCTCTCAGTTTTGCTGCTTCCAGTACTTGCCGTAAATCCACTTTTTGGACATCTACCTTTTCCAGCAGGCTATAATGGAAATGCTCCACTATCTCATTGATCCGCGTATTTAACTGGCTGGATTTCTCATTAAAGCTTTCCATTACCTCATCAAGCTCAGGATCATGTTGATAGCTGCTGATTGTGTTCATCAGATTTCTGAGCACAGATACAGGCTGCTGTAATTCATGTGATACTATTTGAATGAATTTTTCTTTATGATTTTCAAGCTGATTGGTTTTGCTCTCTATCTCCAGTAATCTGCTGTAACGCAAGGCATTACGGAGCATAGCAGTCATAAGTCTCAGGAATAAAGGAGTAAATTCTCGATTTACCACCAGTTTTCGCTTCTGTGAATTGGCATTATCAAGGTAGATATAACCATAAGTCTGATCATCAATGATAATGGGAGCTGCATAGATTTCAAGGTCGCGCATGCTTCCAGACGCCATCTGGGGTACAAGCTGCGAATTACGATCTTTATTTACGAATATTGGCTGCTTAATATCTGTTACCTGACCTAGGACTTCCCTGCCAAAATGACCAAAGCGGTCCAGGATATTATTAGTTTCATCTATGGCGACTGCAATGGAATAATTGCCTAATCCTTCCTGAGTGATAAAAAATCCTCTCACAGCATTCATCATTCGGATAGCGGATCGGGTGATATCTTCCTGCATCCGCTTCACGCTTATCACTTCAAATAGATTACCCGTAGCTTCGATTAGTTTGTTCATCAAGGTAATGCGTTCATTAAGCTGATGAAATTCCTCACCTCGCATCAACATGGCAGTTAAATGCAATCTGATAAAGGACATCATTTCGATTTCATATTTCTGGAAATTAAGTTCACCACTGTCTGCCAGAATCAGGCACCCCTTCTTTAGCGATTTTATCTGCAGAGGAATGAATATAACATGAAAATCGTTGATTTTCTTCTCGATCAATCTATTTTGCTCAAGACATGCCTTAATATTAATCAGATAAGCTTCACTGTAAAGCTCAGTCAGGGTTATATTTTGAAACAGCATCGGAGCTGATCTATCTTTGATCTGCTGATTAAGCATCACAGCAATCTGATTGGGAGCAAAGATATTATTGAATATTTTCTGCAGCAGAAATGGTACTCTTAGCGGTTCTTTGATCTTCACCAGCTCATAAAGATTTTCATGCCACACGTTACTGCTCGTAAGGGTTCGCTCTGCAATTATCACTTGAATCCCAGCAGGCTCTTTATCATAATACTGGTTGAAATACAAATATAATTCCCGTTCCTCTTCTGGTATATCTGCTGCTGCAGCCAGCATTTTTTGCTTATAAATTTTCAAGTATTGTTTTGATCCACTTCTCTTTCTCAAAAATTTAAATATCTGATATAGAAGATAATAAGCATCCAGCTCAATCTGAAAATAACTTTTGACCACTGCCAGTTTGATTATTTTATTCAGTTCCCGGATTATTTTTCGCAGGTTTACGCTTTCATCCTGCAATTCTATACTTTGATGAACAAGATTGATCACTGCCTCCCAGTATTGGAATCTATTTCTTTTACATAGATCAAAGGTAATCTGTTCATGAATGCGAGCTTCCCGGATATTACCCTGAGCAGTTTTTACCCGGGCAAGATGTAGATTTACTATTGCCAGCGCATATTCACTATTACTACGCTTTGCATATTCCAGACAGTTTTCATAAGCAAGCTGAGCATCTTCATATTGACGTTTGAGAAAGTGCAGATTGCCTTTAGTTTGCCAGTAAAATTCCGGCTGTGTATTTAGTATATTACCGGTTTCATTCAGCAGACGCTCAAGTGTCTCGATATCTCCCAATTGGGATAGATAATAAAACCAGGTCTTCACAATAGGAGTCACTGCCTTAAATTCATTCCTGAGCAATCCAGGTGAATTTTCTGCAATATAGCTCCTGTAATACTCAAAATTCTTTTGTTTACTTCGGGCTATCGCCAGATTATTAATGATAGAACTCTTAAATTTGTCAGATTCCATCCGATTGCTTAATTCTTCTGCCTTACGAAGATTCTCTTCCGCTTTCTCAAATTCACCCTGCTTGATATACGCTTCTCCATAATTGAGATAACTCAATAAAATACTGGTGAGATTATTCACTTTTTCACTTACTGTGATGGCATTCAGAAAATATTCAAATGCCTGAACCGTTTTACCCTGTCGCAGGGCAATGTCTCCCAGATTATTATATACAATTCCCAGTTTTCGTTCATAACCTATTGATTGCCAGATGTCAAGTGCATCATGATAGCAGTCATATTCCTTTTTATAATCATGCTCATGATTATAATATTGCCCAAGATTGATATATAACCCGCCTAATTCAACAAAAAAACCTGGCTTAGTGCTTCCTGCCTGCTTACTGAGATAGTCTGTTATTGATCCGATAGCTCCATGGTAATCACCTTCATTAGCCAGCTCAAATCCTTTTAATCCCGTATATATAACTTCAAATTCGTCTGTTAATTCCATCTTCTCAAGTTGGGTTAACACTTTTTTGAGCTCTTTATAATCATCGGCTCTCACATAGTATCTACCCAGATAAAATAAGACCCGCATCCGCTCTTCTTCTGTTTCAGCTGCTTTGAGTGCCTTTTTCAAGGAAATAAATGCCCTGATATTTCGCTCTACTTCCAGATCAAATACTCCCATCAGATAGCTTTTTTCATAGCCATGCTTCATTCTGCGCACCATTCGAGCAAAATCCGCTGGAATATGATTTAAATTCATCCAGTTGGCATATTCTATCAGTATGTAAATATCCTCTCTCAAAGTACCCGGACCACCTGCCAGTTGCTTTTCAAGATCAAGTTTGATCACTTCCACCATTGTAAGAAAGGCATTCACATACTGCTTCTTTTCACCATAATAATAAGCTAGAAATTTCTCATAGAGTTTCTGACGATAATAATCTTTGCAATTTAAGCAGTGATAGATCAAACCTCGCAAAGTGATTTCATCATCAATGCTCACATCTTTGATATATGTCAGCAGATTATTGGTTTTTAATACGTCAATATCATCATGCTTACCATTTAATGGTGCAGCAGGATTTTTGATTTCTTCACCTTGCTGTCTAAGATCTTCATCGGCAAAAAAAGCTAATACCCGTTCTGAAAGACGCTTTCTGCTTTCTTTTTCGCATTCACTATCAAAGCGCTCCCTGGCTTCTTTATAGGTGAAATTTACCTGATGATTCTCTTCATATAATATCTCATTATTCTCAGCATCATTGATGAGGAAAAATAATTCTTTATCACTGATATTAAGTACATAACGCAGCAGTTCATGAGTCTTCGGTACTCTCAAACTCGACATCTGCACAAGCTCAAGATACACTTTGCTGTTCAGATGGCTCATCTTGCTGTATATCGCCTCCACAAGATCATTAGGGAGCTGATAGTTCTTCATCTTGCCCTTAAAAACCAGTTTCTCATTTTCCCAGATGATCTCACGCATGGTCATGTCTATCAATATCCGTTCAATAAATCCTGGATTTCCATAAGAGCGTAACCATAGATTTCTGAGAAATTCGTCATCTGGAGTCTCACTCAAAAGCTTACTTACATATTCCCGTGTATCATCCAGGCTCAGAGGTTCCATTTTTATTTCAATAGGATATTTTAACTTTTTCAATTTTCGAGGATCATTCACGCTCAAGATGATCATTATTGGCAGATTAGGTAAATATTTACTGGAAAAGAAATTCAAAAAGTCTATCACATCCCCGGTCATATATTGGCATGACCGGATCGTGAACACTAAGGGTCTTTCCTGAGCAAGCACCTGCAAAAATTCACTCGCTGCCTTGAAATCTCGATCCAGATCTGCATTTGAATCATTATCAATCAATTCTGCATTCTCAAAAACATAATTATTCATTCGCTCAGAAATTTCACACATCCCCTGCTGAAGTTGACTGTTATTCTCCACAGAATGATAAAATTCCTTGATCAAAGCAAAAAACGGATCTTTGTTCTGAGCACTGCAATTATAATCAAAAATAAAATATTCCCCGGTTAAAAGGTGATAACGGAATAGTACCAGGGCATCTGTTTTTCCCATACCTTTACCAGCGGAAAGCATGATCAATTTTCCATTACCTTTTTCTACCGTAGAGAGATGGTTTACCAGATCATGGGAGTAGTCCTCTCTCACAATGTAATCACTTAGCTGAATCTTATTTACTTCTGAGTGTATCTGTGAAAAAGCATATTTCTTAGGCTGATGATTATTGATATAAGATATGATCTCTTCTGCTGAACCAAATCGCTCCTCAGGATTTACATCGATCAGCTGAAGGATCATGTTCTCAAGTGCCACGGGGATCGCTGGATTGATCTGACGCGGAAATTGAGGGATCTGATTTAATTTAGGATTGCTCTGAAATTGATGCATATTACGGATCGAAAAGGGTAAGGTGTTAGTGGTTAATTGATATAATATTACTCCCAGACTGAAAAAATCACTTCGTGGTGTCGCCTTTTGATTTTTAAATATTTCTGGTGCTAAATAAGGCAGATATTCGTTGATCCCATTGGTTTTAGTAAAATCTACCTTGGTAAACCCGTAATCCATGATCTTCACTTCCACCTTGCCGTCCTCTACACTATAGCCTATATTAGTGGGCTTTAGCAGCTGATGAACCAGGTTTTGACTGTGAAGAGCACTTAATCCATAACATAGTTTAACGAGGATATCATATAGTACCTCCAAACTTACAGGCGTAAACGTAAATTTCGCCAGAGTATATTTCTGATAAAACTCGCTTAAATAATAAATATGCTGATTAAAATTTCCAAAATCAAAAATGTTTACCAGGTTATTATGACGGATCTTCATGATATGATGCATCCGCTCGGGAGAAAAGTACTCATTGAATTCGCTGCTGGTCACACCATCAAAAAGTTTCAGGGCATAATCACCACCGTTACGCATATCTTCTACCCGATACACGATTGACCAGGGTCCACGCCCCATCTCTTTTTTCACTTTATAGCGTGAATCTATTATCATTCCCGCTCCTTCCAAAATGTTTTTATCACTTATCTATTTCACTCATTTTGGCATAGTTGTCAATATAATATCTCTTTTATGCCCTTTTTTATTATCGAGGCTATCAAATAGAGCCACAGTCAAGACCTTGCAAAGGGTTGATATACCTTCGTAATTATTTAACGATTCTTTATTAAAATTCCTGTATAATTACAAAAATTTCATTTTTCGCTATTTTGTTCACCCCGTTCACAAAAGATATTCACACCCCTCAATCCCAATCAATATTTACCAGATGGGATATATATTGGTGGGGAAGGTTTTGTAATGGTGATTTGCGAGTTTTTTGAAGATTTTTCTTGACATGGGACAGGGTGTTTAGGTAATTAGTTAATTAGCTAAATAACAAAGAGTGGAAGGGAGGTGAATATGGTAATTGATGATGTGTTCAAGGCGTTCTCTGATCTTAATCGCAGGAAGATCATCCGCATGTTGCGCAAAAAAGCTATGTATCCCAGTGAACTGGCAGATCATCTGGGTGTTTCTAAACCCACTGTGAGTGAGCACCTAAAGATACTTTATAATGCCGGACTGGTGGAGAAAGAACGGCAGGGAAGCAGTATTTTATATTTTTTGAATGCCAGTATATTAGAAGAAGCAGCATATTATTTGATGGAATTAACTAAAAAGGAGTTAAAATGATAAAAAGATACCAAGTAGCGATCATAATATTTTTGATCACAGTAATATTGGGGCTGGTGATAGGATTGCCATTACCCAGCGATGCCAAGATACCCATCCATTGGAATGTGGAAGGTAAAGTCGATAACACAACGAGTAAAACCATGGGTTTGATAATGATGCCGGGATTTATCCTGTTGCTTCTACTTTTCTTTATGTTCTTTCCCTATATATCAGCGCGTTACCGTGAGCAATCCAAAAGGTTCAATAAGATATTACCTATGTTTGCCAATATCATGATCCTGATGTTCAGCAGCATCTATCTTCTGAGCCTTGTAGTGGCGCGAAAGGCGGAATTTGATGGGACAGAGCTTATGTGGGTACTATTAGGTATAATGTTCATCCTGCTGGGCAATTTGTTTCCCAAGCTGCCTTCAAGTTTCTTTTTGGGGATCAGAACCCCCTGGACGCTATCTTCAGAAGAAGTGTGGAGAAAGACGCATCGGGTGGGCGGTTATGCATTTGTTATTGGCGGAGTATTTTTCATTCTGGCGGGAGTAGCTGGTAATATACTGGGTATTGGGGAGATATTGTTTTACGTGATACTGGGCATTATGGTGATTTATCCGCTGCTTTACTCGTATATCGAATACCAGAAATTAATGAAAAAAGGTGGGGAAAAGCAGCAAGACTGATTATTTAAAGAGTTGCATTAATTCAGCGATTTGCCGGATTTTAATAATCTTATCAGTTTTTTTGATCTGTTTATCTCGGCGCGAGATGATGATCTTTTTGTAGCCCAGTCTTATGGCTTCTGAGACCATTTGAGCGCTTTGATATACAGGTCTCACTTCTCCATTAAGCCCTACTTCGCCTATCATCAGCGTATCAGGGGGTAGGGCAATATCTTTCATCCCGGAGATTATAGCGCCTATCACGGCAAGATCAAGCGAGGGCTCCATGGTCTTTATACCGCCGGCAAGCTTGATGAACACATCGCTCTGGTGAAAATTAATGCTGAGGTTTTTCTCTATGATTGCCAGATATATAGCCAGTTTTTTGTGATCAAAACCGATAGCTACCCTTTGCGGATTTCCGTAACTGGAGCTGGAAAAGAGAGCCTGCACTTCTGTGGCAAACACGCGTGAGCCTTCCATGATGCAGCCAATTGCCGAGCCAGGGGAATTATCATTGCGATCAATGAAAACCTGAGAGATATCCGGTACTTCATGCAAGCCGTCAGCCTGCATATCAAATATCCCGATCTCATTTGTGGAACCAAAGCGGTTTTTGTTAGCGCGTAATATCTTAAGCTGATTACGGCGTTCCCCTTCAAAATAGAGTACTGTATCCACTGCATGCTCAATCAGTTTTGGTCCTGCTACTGCACCATCTTTGGTGACGTGACCGATCAGAAAAATGGGAACATCAGTCCTTTTTGCCAGATTCACCAGCATCGTGGTTACAGCTCGTAATTGACTGATGCTTCCTGGCACATTTTCTATTTCATCTGTAGATACTGACTGGATGCTGTCTATCACCACCAGAGCGGGAAGCTGTTTATCCAGATAATGCACCACATCTTCAATGCGGGTGGAGCAGAGCAGCTTAAGATTGGGAGAAACGCAATTAAGCCTGATGGCACGATATTTGATTTGCCGGGCACTTTCTTCCCCGGAGACATAAAGTATGGGAAGTGACTGGCTGGCTAATTTATGAGCAACCTGCAGCAGGAGGGTGGATTTACCGATTCCAGGTTCACCACCGACGAGTGCGACCATTCCAGGGACTATGCCTCCACCAAGCACACCATCCAGTTCAGAAATAGATGTATTAAGGCGGAATTGCTTTTCCAGCTTAATATCATCAAGAGAAACAGGGTCTATAACCTTGATTGATTTAGATTTTCCTTTCTTTTTACCTGTAACAGTGGTGGATTCTCTCAATGAATCCCAAGCTCCGCAATGAGGGCATTTCCCTTCCCACCTGGCAGTTTCTGCTCCGCATTCTCTACAGAAAAACATTATTTCTCTTCCTTTTTTGCTATCAATTCTCGTGCTTTTTTGATGTCATTTGCGATATAAGCCTTTAGTTCCTTACGGTCATGCAGCTTATATTCTGAACGCAGACGAGATTCAAAGGTAATAGTGATATTTTGTCCATAAATTTCTTCATTAAAGTCCAGAATATGAGTTTCCACGGTTAATTCACTCATGTCAATCACGGTGGGACGATATCCGATATTGGTAACTCCCCATAAACTGCGATTATTCAATGTGACTTTGCTTAGATAGATACCGGTTTTGGGGATCAGTTTGTTGGGATCATTCCAGAAGATATTGACAGTGGGGAAACCAAGCTGGTGACCAATCCTGTTACCGGAGCGAATAATGCCTGTAAGGCTGTAAGGGCGACCCAGTAAACCAGCGAGAGTTTCCACTGCTCCTGCTCGCACACATTCCCTGCACCAGGAACTGCTGACTATCTTTCCATTACTGCGGTAGGGCTCTATTATATCTACTTTATAGTCATATTTATCTTCTCTCTGCTTGAGAAAATTATAATCACCTAAACGATCCTTACCAAAATGTGTGTCATATCCCACAACTATTTCCTGAGGATGCAATTCATCATATATAACCTCTTTCAGGAAGTCTTCAGGAGGCATTTGCGCCATCGCGGGAGTAAACTTAAGATATAGTAGACAGTCAATTCCCAGCTCATTAAGTAGTTTTTCCCTGATCTTTGTTTCAGTAAGCAGATAGGGAAATGTATCTTTAAATATAGTTTCCAGCGGGTGATGAAAATATGATATCACCACAGCTTGGTTATTAGCTGCTTTTGCTCTTCTCACTAATTCTTTGAGTAATTTAGTGTGCCCCAAATGCACGCCGTCAAATGTGCCCATAGTGATAAGTGGATTTTTTATCTGACAGTGTTGATGAGGAAAGAAATGCATATTATCTTCCTTTATTCAGGGAGCACAATTTCAGGTTTCAGTATATTGCCATCGTTCTTTCGGGCAATTCCCAGTGTTCGGGAAGTGCTCTGCCTGATCACAATATACTGATCTTCGGTTAGATCAGATGATTCGATCATTCTCCCATGCATAAATTTTGCTGCATCTTCATCATTGAGCATTACCTGCGGAAGAGTGAGTATATTCACTGGTGAGATCAGATACTGACGCCAGTTATCTGGAGTGAGATCAGCAAGCTCTACAGCATCTTCCAAAAGTAATTTATCTACTGCAACTCGCTTTAATTCAATCGTAGTGGCAATATTACCTGTTATTTCGGCAAATTGCTCAGATAATGTCCTGATATAAGTTCCTTTGCTTACGGTAGTTTGATAAGTGAGAGTATCCTCATCTGTATTGATGATCTCAAAATCATAAATAATTATAGGACGCGGTTTAAGAACCACTTCAGCACCTTTGCGTGCCAGTTCATAAGCTCGTTTGCCATTAACCTTAATCGCTGAATATTGAGGAGGTGTCTGCTCTTTAATAGCAAGAATTTCTTTAACTGCACTTTCAAGCTCAGAAGTATCTAATTTCTTTATTGGCTGAGTTAAGATAGTTTCACCCGTCACATCTCCAGTATTGGTTTTTAAGCCAAATTTCATGGTTGCCAGATATGTTTTTCTGGAAGATGAAATGAAGCTGGCAAGGCGAGTGGCTGGTCCGATGCAGATCGGGAGGAGTCCAGTGGCAAAAGGGTCTAAAGTTCCTGTGTGACCGATGCGTTTTATGGAAGTAATCTTTCTCAGGCTTGAGATCACTTGAAAGGAAGTGATATCAGCAGGTTTATCTATCAGTAGGAAACCGCAATTATTCATTTAAATGTCTTCTTACCTCAGAAATTATCTGCTCCTTCATTTCATCCAGTGGAGCATCAATCTGGCAGCCGGAAGCGGCTGTGTGACCACCTCCACCAAATTTACCACAAACCTGATTACAGTTGATGGCTGGTGATCTCAGACTGAGACGGTATTTATCTGGAGCCAGTTCACGGGCATAAATAAATACTTTTACACCTGTGCTGCCTTTTATCCATCTGGTGATCTTGGAAGTGGCTTCCTGA
>JAVCCT010000031.1 GCA_030765325.1 Candidatus Stygibacter frigidus
CAAGCCATTCCAGAATTCGAGAGATACAGTGTCCTTGTGTTTGTTATTATTTCTATTATCTTCACTTTTATCATAAATAAAGGTAATGGTCATTCTTTTTGCGATGCCATAGCCATTTAATCTTGCTTTCTGAATAAGCGGAAGATAAGCTCCGGTATTGATATATCTCTTTTCTGGTTCGCCTTTTTCGGCTGTGATAACTGCTTCTTTGGAATAATGAGTATGTCCGTAGACCACAAATTGAATATCAGGATTTTCTTTAAAATCTTCCAGCGCTCCTTCCAGAAAGCTTTCATCTTTGAACTCCGGAAGTTTATCAATGAATCTGATCAACCCGAGAGCTTTGATTATTGAATCAAAGCTATCCTTCTTGAGGAAATTCTTTAATAATTGTAACCTGTCAACAATATCACCACTGATTATTAGATCAGGGTTTAGCCTGTCCCATAATTTAGCCAGGGACGTTTTTAAAAATGCTTCCAGCGATTCATAAATGGCAGTTGATATATCATCTTTTAGTTGCTGGCTAAATTTATCAGACAATGACCAGATCAGCCAGTCGAGTGCATATGGTGCTGGTCGGACATTATTGATATATTTGATGCAATCAATAAGGTCATCATGAACACCTTTCCAATGATGCTCATAATTTAACCTGTAAATAATTCCACTCATCAATTCAGCAGTAACAATTTCACCTATACTCTGGACTTTGTAATATTCAGAATGAAATCTGCTTTCAAAATCTTTATGAAGCACTTTTCTGGCAAACTCATAACCGAAACATATTTTGTCCCATTCATGACCATGACGACATATAGTTGAATATTTCTCTGAACGCAGCTTATTAGTAAAATCAAGGTGAATTCCCGGAAATAACCGTCTTACCTTTTGTTCTAATTCTTCATAAAAAGTTATAACACGATCATGATTCCCAGCAATATAGGTTATCTTGAATGGTAATTTATTAATATCTTTGAGATTATGACATTCTTCAATAAATGCCTTGCAGCCGGGTTTTATTATAATACCTTCTAATACTTTTACATATCCATTTACTACTTCATGATCAAGATTCACTGCGTAATCGGGATCCAGATTGCCATTCCAGGGTCGTTTTGAATAAGGAATCATTAGAAATTTATCTGTACTGACCATATCAAAAGTATCACCTGCCAAAACAAGGTGGATCTCGTTGATGTTTTTGTTTGCATCTGCTGAAAGCTTGGAATTGATCTGTGGGAAAAGGATCTTAGTAAACACTTCCGCTACTACATTTACTGAAGTAGTGCCATCACTGAAGTGCAGATCACTGAGAATTATCAACATGCTTATATTCCTGGGTTAATCTCCGCAGCCCTTTATAATTAACCTATCTTGTTAATTGAGCCTCTGGGATTATATCCCTTCCCCTATTTCCTTAGCTTGCTGCAAAACAGGATTATCCGGTTTTAATGAATTGCTATCAACCATGCCACCAACATGAAGAGCTGCAATTTTTCCCATTTTGAAAAAATCACTTAGCCAGCCAGTCAAATAATCTGATACATACTTATAAACATCTTCCGGTGCTCCAGAAGCCGTTACTGCGATATATTTCTTACCTGGCAGGATCCTGATGGAATATTCAGGAGTAATATACGTATGCCAGCGATCAAACATCGTCTTCAGTTTCCCAGTTATCTGTCCCATATAAACCGGAGAGCTAATGATCAGAACATCTGCAGCGTTGATACTCGGTATAATTTCTTCCCGGAACCAGTCATCAAATGTACAGAACTTCTCCCTGTGAATAGTATCTGCATCGCTGCACCCAATGCAGTCATGAAATTCTCTATCATAAAGATAAATTTTTTCAACCTGATGAGTTTCATCAACTGAATCTAATATTGTATCTACAATTGTTGCTGTAATACCCTGCTTTTTAGGACTACCGTAAATTGCCAGTATTTTCATAAAACATCTCCTAATTAAATTATTTATGAATATCCCCAATAAAAAAAGTGGTGGAGCATAGCGGGCTCGAACCGCTGACCTCTACACTGCCAGTGTAGCGCTCTCCCAGCTGAGCTAATGCCCCACTTATTTGCATTTCAATATTTTGTGAGCTCTTTTTCGGTCAAGATTTTTCTTGAAAAGCCCTTATCAGACGATTATAATTACATTTAATAACTAAATACTACTGGATTTGAGCAAAAAAACCTTTACTCAATTGCAGTGCTTCAGGAAAGTGTATTATCTAAAGGAATATGCTTCGGAGGTTAGATGAGTAAATTACACCAGATGATCCTCATGTTAGGAATCATTATGCTGCCCCTGCTGATTTTAGCAGAAACTAATTATGGTCAAATCCTCGAGATCAATATCGAAGGTAATAATCGAATTGAAAAAGAACTGATTAAATCGCTGCTGGCATTTGATATAGGAGATAACCTATCTCAGGATAATACCGCTAAATCAATCCATAATCTCTATCAACTGGAAGTTTTTGATGATGTTAGCATATCCAGTATCAGTATGAAGCAGGGCATAGTCGTAACTGTACACCTCAAGGAGTTTCCCGTTATCAGAAGATTGAAATTCAAGGGAAACAAAAAGATCAAGGATAACAAACTAAAGGAACTCATAATTGTAGAGACAGGAAATTATTATGCTCCTTACATCATTCCAGAAATCAAAAACAGGATAATGGCAGAATATCAAACTAAAGGCTATCACTACGCTCAAATCAACTTTGAAGAGAATTTTACGGATGATTATGTGGATGTGACAATTGATATTGATGAAGGTGAAAAAATTGTGATCCGTAAGATCACTATTCACGGAAATCATGACATTCCCTCCAAGAAGCTACTTTCCAAAATGAGTACTAAAAAAGCAAGTTTCTTACGCTCAGGCAAGCTGGAAGAGGAGAAGTATCAAGAAGATCTGGATAAGTTAATAAAATTTTATAATAAAAAAGGTTATATCGACGCTCATATAATTTCCCAGAAAAAGGAAATTCGTGAAGATGGTTTCTATATTAATATCTACCTTTATGAAGGTGAATCATTCACCTTTGGTAATGTAAGTTTTACTGGAAATACTGTATTTACGGATGAGCAACTGACATCAAATTTCAAAGTCAAAGACAATGAGGTCTTTGATAAAGAGAAATTTGATGAGCAGATGTCTGCTGTAAACGATATGTATTATGAAGAAGGCTACATTTATTCAGCCATTACTCCCCAGCAGATCAAGGACGGCAAGAAAGTAAATTTCAAGGTGGATATTATTGAGAATACTCGTGCTAAAATCCATAAAATTCATATCAGGGGAAATCGCAGTACTAAGGAAAAAGTAATCAGGCGTCAGCTTGTTCTTGCTCCAGGTGATTACTTTCAGCAGTCCCGCGTAAGACGATCTCTTTCTAATATCTATAATACCGGATTCTTTGAACCTGATCTTTATCCAGACTACCAAGGGATAAATCGCAATGGTGATATTGATCTGGTTATTAATGTTAATGATAAAACTTCCGGTACTGCTAATGGTGGAATCGCTTTAAATAGTCAAGATGGTATTGTCGGTCAATTGGGACTCAGTCATAATAACCTTCTGGGAAATTCCTGGGAAGTATCTCTTGCCTGGGAATTTGGTGGATCAACTCAAAACCTTAATCTCAGTTTTACTAATCCCTACTTCCTTGATAGCAATTTTCTTACCGGCTTTAATGCCTATTTCGCAACTAAGGAATATGATACCTATGAATTGAGGAAGCATGGTGGCTCTCTCAAAGTGGGATTCCCGATCAGCCTGGTCAATCGCGCTAAATCCATTTTTGGATATTCTTATTATCGGAAGAAATATACCATTCTTTCCGATACTAATGCGGATGAGGTTTCAAATGAATTGCAGGGTCTGGTTGAAGATGGCTGGAAGGATAATTCCAGTATATCATTAACCTTGAGCCGTGATAATCGTAATAATATCTACTTCCCAACCTCTGGCACACAGCTTGTGCTGTTCACAGAAGTTGCTGGCGGAATATTGGAGGAGATAATAGTTATATCAAGCAGATTTTCCAGGCAAACTGGTATGTTCGCACCTTCTTTAATTTTGGGTTGAGAACTAAGTGGAGATTTGGTTATGTGACTGGTTACGATGGTCATACTGTACCACCGGATGAACGTTTTTATCTTGGGGGAACAGGTTCAGATGGTATCAGAGGTTATGCAGATAGATCTGTAGGACCCACTGACGATTATGGTAACAATGATGGCGGTGAAAGAGAAATGATCTTTTCCACTGAATATGTTATTCCAATTGTTCCTGATCAGGTTGCCGTGCTTACTTTCCTGGATGCCGGAGATTGCTTTAACAGCTTCGATAAATTTAATCTCTGGGATTTTAAAAAAGGTGTGGGACTCGGCGTCAGAATATTCAGTCCCTTTGGCTTGATCGGATTTGATTATGCTTATAACCTTGCTGATGGTACCTGGGAACCACATTTCCAATTCGGTACCACATTCTAAAGCTTTTAAAAAATTGGATATAAAATAAACCGGGATTTATTCCCGGTTTTTTTTATCCTAATTTGTAAACACTGTTCTCAGCGTTCATTTCGTTTACATGATGTGGTGATTTTCGCTGTAGAAGAACTTTTATCCAGATTACCGTTCAAAAGTTCTGACTTATCTTGGTGATTATTGCCGAGTTCTCGACACATCTGAGACAACTCTGGCGGTGCACATCCACTTATTGGGGAAACTGGCATCCCTCTTTTATTTTTATAATTTCTACTCATAACACACAGATTAATAAAGATTTACAAGTAAATATTTCTTGAAATTATTCTTTACCCGCAAGGGTTGGACTATACTATCCATGGGTTGAAACCCATGGCCGTTTTAATACCGGGGGGATGCCAGCTTATTGGGGAAATTGTTGACATTATATCCCAGTCCTGTTATTTTTTTTACAATAATTACTGGAGGGAATATGGAAAATATAAAATATGAATTAGTACCTGTTGGCGAAGTAATTGCTGGTGAGGAAGGTTATTTTCTTAAAATCAAATCCGAATACATTTCCGGTTTGATGGAAATTGAAGGTTTCAGTCATTTACAAATTTTCTGGTGGTGTCATTATAACGATAATCCGTCAGCTCGAAGTACCTTAAACTGCAAAACTCCCTACAAAGCAGCTCCTGATAATATTGGTGTCTTTGCCACAAGATCACCTTATAGACCAAATCCCATCGCACTCACAGCGGTTATGGTGCTGGCAATAGACCATGATAAAGGAATGATCAAGGTTTCTTATATTGATGCAGAAAATGGCACTCCGATTATCGATATCAAACCTTATCACCCTTCATGTGACCGCATCAGAAATGTATCAGTTCCAGATTGGTGCAGTTCCTGGCCCCAATGGTATGAAGATTCAGCTACGTTTGACTGGGGATCAGTGTTCAGATTTTAGCTGGCGGATATTGAGTTCATGGACTTGAGGTACAGCAGGCTCCAGGGGGGAATTCAGGCAGGAGATGATGCTGATTTTCTCTGCTAACTGAGTGCTGGTGAGTTGTTGTGACCTTTGTTTATCAACTTCCGTACAGAGATTTTTCAGGTAGGTGAGGTCAGAGTAGATTTTAGTTTTACCTCGCAGGGGGTAGCCATGTCCGCTGTAAATGGTATCTATATCGAGAGTAAGCAGTTTTTCCAAACTGTCTATCAGATTTTGAGAATTACCCCAAAAGAAGTAGGGGAGACTGTATTTTCCAGCAGTGTTATTTAAGATAGTATCGCCAGAGATGAGGGCTTTTTCTGCAGGGAGATAGATACAGATGCTGTCTGGTGAATGTCCTGGAGTAGAGAGTAAAACTAAATCATCCAATAAATATTCATCACAAAAAGTAATTTCCGGTTTGGTAAGTCGTTTGTGGTCAATTCGTTTACTTCGTTTGGGATTGATCATGGCTCTTTCGCTGATAATTGTATTCCAGTAATCCTGCTGGTTGATCTGGGTAGTTTCCCGCTGCTTCAGGTAACGGTTACCCAGGCAGTGATCGCTGTGAAAGTGGGTGTTTATCTGGTATTTAACGGGTTTATGATATGATTCAGCGAGGTCAGCGAGTTTCTGGCTGTCACTGGGTAGCAGCAGGCTATCGATGATGATAAGATAATCTGGAAATAGAATAATATAGGCATTCACATCGAGCGTTTTTGCCCTGATTTGAACTATTCGACCAGTTTGAGTAATTTCAGAGATCATATTAGCAGGTAATAGATCAATACAATTTTAGCAATTGACTGTGTTGCTTAAGCCATAATTCTGCTTCATCAGTGCGAGGGTATAATTGGCGGAGTTCCTTTTTATAGATTTTTCCATGGTTATGATGACGGGTGTGAAGCAGTTCATGATATATCAGGTAATCAATCACAAATTCGGGAGTCAATATCAGTTTCCAGTTAAGGGAGATATTACCTGAGTGACTGCAAGTACCCCACAAGGTTTTTTGTCCTCTGATACTTACTTTATTGATTTTAAAACCCATACGTTGAGCATATTGGAATGTCAAAGGAATCAGGTATTCTTTTGCATAAATTTTATAGATATGTGCTCGTTGACTGTCTGAAACAATTTTGAAGCTATTGATCACTTTTTTATTTATGTAATCAAATTTGCATGAATTAATGAGTGTCGGGTCATATTCAATTTGATATTCCTCACCCATTAGAATAAAGATATCGGGCTTGATTTTGACTCTGGAATCTTTTTCCAAAAGAATCTTCTGACACTTAAATATCCAATCGCGTTTTATTTGCAGGGCTTCATCTATACGCTGTTCTGTTGTGGATATGGGAACAGAAATCTGTAAAATATTACTATTATCAAAATGCAGATTAATGTGCTTAACTTTTTTCCGTTTAATGATCAGGTGCAGTCCAGCCTGAGAAAGTTCATCTCTAATCATTTATTTATTAAGCAGATCTTCCTTTAGTTTTGGCAGCGCAGTATCATCACCGAGCCAGATAGAGAATACTGCTCTTCTAAAATCTGAATTCTCAATCGTGCCCAGAACAACTTTGTTTTTTATTACCTGCACACCAGTTTCCGGCAGATAGACAATATCATATACATCACCTTTTTTTGCTGGTTCATTAAAAAGAGCATTAAATCTAGCCGTTTCGACAGCGAATTCTTGCAAGGCTCCAGTTTTGGCAAAACCTTCATTCCAGGCAGTAATCAGTTTCTCCTGTTCCACTTTATTATAAATAAAGTTCATTCGAATTGCGATGGGTTCATCCGATAATAAAATTTCCGCGGAAGAGTCATTCTTTTGAGGTAAGTATAATCCACAGGCATATACCCTTATAACGAATTTTTTACGTAATCCAGCACCGTTTAGCACTAAATCCTGATTGGAAATATTTAATACATTCGGGAGTTCTACTCCGCCTATCTTAAGTGCAAAAAGAGGAATTGAAAGTATGACAACCAGTATAACAGTAATAAGTTTCTTCATTTTCTTATCTCCTATATTCTTAGATATTATTTACCACATATCAATGTCAGCAAAACCTACTGAAATTCCAATCCTTAACCCATCAAGTGTACTATCAGGACCTTCTTCCATTACCTCGCCAGCGATCTGCCAGTCACCAGTTCCAATCGGGAACATGTATGACGCATGGATGCCGATAGACATTGCACGATAGGCTGCATCCCAAGATATGCCAAAATTCAGCAATAGATTCTGCTTCGTGGCAGAGAACACATAAGGAATTCCCTGATCCACTGCCTGCACCCAGGAATTATCTATGCTGGTCATGGAATAGCTAAGATTTCCCAAACCAATCCCTACCCAGGGAGTGAGGATAGTATAATAATTGGAATAAAGTACATATCCCAAATCAAAGAACGCAGCATTAGCTGAAGTTTGATACCTGTATATTCCATCTGAATGATTACCATTAGTGATCAGATAGCCTTCTGCTCCCAGCGCTACATTATCTGTAAGGAACAGATATTGAGCCCCATAATCCATAAATGTCTCAGGATATGTGACTTCAAAATTAAATTCGATCTCACTATTTAAGCTGCTCAGATCCATACTTTGAGTGGCGATTGAGAACCTGCCCAATGACCCGTGAACCCCTTTCCAGCCAAAAAGACCACCATTTGCAAAGACCAGCGATATGGACATGATCAAAACCAGCACAAAAAACAATTTAGTTATATTCATTAAAAAAACCTCCTGGGTTGCGGAACCTACTTACAATTCCACAATAAAGACATAGTAAAGATTAGTAACAAAGATATTTCCGTCAAATAATTTATGCTTTTCCTTGACTTTAAGTCCAATTTATTTTTATTAAGTGTAAAGATATCAAGGAGGATTTGATAATGAAAAAAGGACTTATTGTACTGATAGTTATTGTTGTAATAATATTAGGTATATACAGTTGGGTGAAGGGAAATTATAACCGAATGGTGGTGATGGATGAAAATGTTAAAGAGAAATGGAGCCAGGTAGAAAATGTCTATCAACGCAGAATGGATTTGATCCCCAATCTGGTAAATACCGTGAAAGGCTATGCGGAACATGAGCAGGAAACATTCACTCAGGTAACCGAAGCACGCGCTAAAGTGGGCGGAATGGTAAATATAGATGAAAGCGTATTAAATGACCCAGCTATGTTTGCTAAGTTCCAGCAAGCCCAAAGCCAGTTAGGCAGTGCCTTACAGCGATTGATGGTGGTTCAGGAGCGCTATCCTGACCTGAAAGCAAACCAGAACTTCCTGCAATTGCAGAGTCAATTGGAAGGAACAGAAAACAGGATAGCTGTTGAACGCCGCAGGTTTAATGAAGCATCAAGGCAGTATAATTCGTTTATCAGAACTTTCCCCATCAACATGCTGGCAAATATGTTCAATTTCAATACTAAGCCCTATTTCCAGGCAACAGCCGGAGCAGAGACGGCTCCCACTGTAGAATTTTAATCAGGAGATTGTATGCTTAAATTAAGCAAAGCAGAGCAGGACAAGATAGCTCAGGCTGTAAAACAGGCAGAGCTAAAAACCAGCGGAGAAATTGCTACTGCCCTGATCCCTCAAAGCAATGATTATGCAATATATGAATTATTGCTGGCAGTTATAGTCGGATTGATCTATTCTGTTGTGATATTCAGTCTTTCCAGCGAACTGGAAAGCTGGCTGCAAAGATTGCTCTGGAATTATCATGTCTATTATTTAACCGGATTTTATCTATTCAGCACATTTCTGGTTATCCTTATCGTCTATTTTCTGGCGAACATCCCCGTTATAGACCGCCTCATTGTGCCACGCAAGAGCATGCAAAGCTGGGTTGAGCGTCGTGCCATGCAGCATTTTGCTCAATCTGGAGTGGGGCACACAAAAGATGGTACCGGAATCTTGATCTTTATCTCAGCTTTGGAGCGTAGAGTGCAATTGCTGGCAGATTATGGCATTGCCCAAAAGGTTGATCAAAGCAGATGGCAGCAAATCGTGGATAAAGTAACTCTGGGAATTAAATCAGGCAGCCTGGCAGACAAACTCAGTGAAGCTATTCTGGAGTGCGGTGAACTGTTGGAAAAGGATTTCCCCAGAGCAAGTGATGACATCAATGAATTAAATGATAACATAGTGCAATTAGATAAATGAGCGGGGTAATAAATGAAACTTCAAAATAAAATATTTATAATTGCAGGTATTATTCTACTTGCATCATGTTTACAGGCAGCCGTCAAGATACCAGCGCTTAAAATGATGGTGAATGACGATGCCAATATATTGACTTCACGCCAGGAAAGTGAGCTTGAGCAGCTCTTGCGTAACACTATGTCAGCCACTTCTGCTGAGATGGCTCTTCTTACGGTTACTGATCTTTCTGGTTTAACCATAGAAGATTATTCCATGCGTGTAGTGGAGAAATGGAAACTTGGTAAAAAAGATAGAGATAATGGTATTCTGCTGCTGGTAAGTATTAATGACCGCAAAGTTCGGCTGGAAGTTGGCTATGGTCTGGAAGATATCGTCACAGATGCCAAAAGCAGCTATATTATCAATACGATTATTATACCACAGTTCCGCCAGGGTAATTACTATGAAGGTATCAGCGCAGGACTAAGCGCAACTGCCGGATTGGTAACCAGCACGTATGAGATCAGTTCAGAAGAACTGGCAAAATATCAACAGGATCAGGCAAGAAGAAAGAAGAGCGGTGGTATTCCAGTGGGTTTGATAATATTTATATTATTCATGATCCTGTCCGGTAGAAGAGGCAGAGGTAGATTATTACCCTTGTTATTCCTGGGATCTATGATGGGTGGACGCGGAGGCGGCGGTCGCAGCGGAGGCTTTGGCGGCGGTGGCTTTGGTGGATTCTCCGGTGGCGGTGGCAGCTTTGGAGGCGGTGGTGCTTCCGGCGGCTGGTAAAAATACAAGGAAAAAACAATATGTTTATAGATTATTCCCGGATTAAAATTCAATCTGGAGCTGGTGGTAATGGCTGTGTAGGCTTCCGTCGTGAGAAATATGTCCCCAAAGGCGGACCTGATGGTGGAGATGGTGGCAAGGGTGGCAGCGTATTTCTCCAGGGAGACACAAATTTTAATACGCTCTTGAAATATCGATTTACCAAACTTTATAAAGCAGTTAAAGGTGAAAATGGCAGAGGTAATAACCAAACTGGAGCCTCTGCTGATGATCTCATTCTGCCAGTCCCATTAGGTACAGAAGTATTTGATATCACGGATGGCATACATGTAAAGATTGGTGAACTCACGGAAGAAAACCAAATGCTGCTGGTGGCTCAGGGTGGTAATGGCGGAAGGGGTAATGCCCGTTTTGCTTCTGCTACCGTGAAAGCACCTCGCTTTGCCAAACCAGGTGGAGACAGCGAGAATAAGGAACTGGAACTGGTATTGAAATTAATGGCAGATGTAGGACTGGTGGGATTTCCCAATGCCGGTAAATCTACTCTGCTCAGTAAACTCACTTCTGCCACTCCCAAGATAGCTAATTATGAATTCACCACCCTGGAACCTTCTCTGGGTGTTGTGGATGTAAGTGATTATTCCTCATTTGTGATGGCTGATATTCCCGGGATAATTGAGGGTGCCCATGATGGCAAAGGCTTGGGAACTCAGTTCCTGCGCCACATCCAAAGAACCAGATTACTGCTATTTTTGATTGATATCGATAGCCATAATCCTTTTGAAGACTATATGACGCTTTATAAAGAGCTTCACCTTTATGATCCGCACATGGACAAAAAACCGCATCTGATAGCGCTTTCCAAGCTGGATACTATCGCGGAATCTGATAAGGATGATATGCTGTTGATGATGAAGCAGGAATTTTCTGAACACATTCATGAAGATATTATCTCCATTTCATCATTTACTGGAGAAAATCTTGATAAATTAAAAGATATTCTTTATCGTAGATTACAGAACCTGAAGCGCATTGAAGACCCGGAACTGGAATAAAGCTGAAAATACACCTATTCTGATTTTATTATGCTGAATAAAATACGTGCCTGGATCAAGCTGACATCAATAAATGGTATCAGTTCTACCAGAGCAATCAAAATTGTGAAAGCTCTACCAGAGCTCCAAAACTGGATAGATGACCATGATTCTCCTCTATCCGAATTTAGCTTTGTGTCAAAGCAGATGCTCGATTCGCTGCAGCAAATGGCTGATCCGCCCCAGTGGAGCAAAATTGCCGGTCTTATTGAGCAGTATGAACTCAAATTTGTCACTTTTTTTGATGATGAATATCCCTTTATCTTAAAAACTATTCCAGACCCACCTGCCTGGCTTTTTTATCAAGGAAACTTACAGGAAAGTGATTTCACAAGAAGTCTGGCTATAGTTGGTACCCGCAAGCCATCAAGTTATGCCATTACCCAGTGTAAAAAGATCACTGGAGAACTTGCTCGGCAGCAAATGGTGATCGTTAGTGGAATGGCTTATGGTATTGATGCTGTCGCTCATAGAGCAGCTCTTGATAATGGCAGCAGGACTATTGCCGTGATGGGTACAGGGATCGAACAGGTTTATCCCCCTGAGCACCGTGAATTGGCAGAAGATATCAAACGAAAGGGAGCTTTGATCTCACAGTATATACCAGGCAGTATCGCAAATATCTGGAATTTCCCTAATCGTAATCGGATTATCAGCGGTCTCAGCCAGGCTACCTGGGTAGTTGAAGGTGGATTGAAAAGCGGTTCTCTCATAACTGCCAGATATGCCCAGGATCACAATCGACCAGTATTTGCTTTACCTGCTGATATCACTCGCGAAACTTCTGAAGGTTCCAATCACTTGATTCGCGAAGGAGCCTTTCCCGTTCTGGAAAGCAGCGATATATTGCAAGTGATGGGTATCAGTAAATCAAATCTCGCAGACAGTAGCTTAAAAATGGATAGCCTGAATGACTTGGAAAAGAAAATCTATCAAATTCTACTCAGCCAATCCGAAGAGGTGCAATTTGATCAGCTCCTGGTTATTAGCAAACTTAAGATCAGCGAGCTATCAACTATTATCTTGAGTCTTGAGCTGAAAGG
The DNA here is from genome assembly GCA_030765325.1 of Candidatus Stygibacter frigidus. Taxonomy (GTDB): domain Bacteria; phylum Cloacimonadota; class Cloacimonadia; order Cloacimonadales; family TCS61; genus Stygibacter; species Stygibacter frigidus. The sequence goes on from JAVCCT010000031.1 coordinate 12,581, forward strand.
CTTTGCCGAAAAAGCACCGGGTAATAGAATTTTTGCTATCAAATAAAGAGGTAAATATGAAAAAAAGAGAAACCAGGATCAGTCGAAACTTTCTTAAATATCCGGCTGGCTCTGTCCTGATCGAAACAGGAAATACAAAAGTAATCTGTGCTGTAGCTATTGAAGAAACAGTTCCTCCCTTTATAAAAGCCACTGAACAGGGCTGGCTTACAGCGGAATATTGCATGATGCCGGGAAGCTCCAAACCACGTGCCAGACGTGAAGTGAATAAAGGTAAAGTGAGTGGACGCACAGCAGAAATACAAAGACTGATCGGCAGATCGCTACGGGCAGTGGTTGACCTGAAAAAAATCCCAGGCTATACAATTAAAATAGATTGTGACGTGATGCAGGCAGATGGAGGCACGCGCACAGCTTCTATCACTGGTGCCTGCGTGGCACTGTATGATGCCTTCAATTTTATGCTTAATGCCCATATGATCAAAGAATTTCCCCTGAAACATCTCATGGCTGCTGTCTCTGTCGGATTAGTAAATGATGAATTTGTTCTTGATCTTGATTATGAAAAGGATTCCCAGGCGCAGGTTGATCTAAATGTGGTGATGCTGGAAACTGGAGAGCTGGTGGAAATACAAGGAACTGCTGAAGGAAAGACGTTCAGTCGCGAGCAATTAAATAAATTACTTGACCTGGCAGAATCAGGAATCAAAAATCTGATTGATTGTCAAAAAGAAGCATTAGAAATAGATTGAGGAAGTTATGAAAAAAGTAGATCTGATTATAGATAACTGCAAAGAATTACTCACTCTTAAGGGAGCAAATCGTGCCCGGACAGGCAGTGAAATGAATGATCTGGGGATAATAACAAACGCCGCAATTGCTGTCAGCGATGGTAAAATTATTGATTACGGTAAAGAATCAGAAATTTTGGCTAAATATGATTTTAATGAGCATATTGATGCTGATAATAACATTGTAATGCCAGGATTCGTCGATCCACATACTCATCCGGTTTTTTATTCCACTCGTGAAAATGAGTTTGAGATGAGGATCACCGGCAAGAATTATGTGGAAATTTCCCAATCCGGTGGTGGTATCCGCTGCAGTATAAATTCTGTCCGCCAGGCTGGTGAGGAAGAATTATTTCAGCTTGCCCAACAGCGGATCAAAAAGTTGATTCCCTGTGGCACCACAACTATTGAAGCCAAAAGTGGTTATGGACTTTCAACTGAAAGCGAACTCAAAATGTTGCGTGTGATCAAGCGGTTAAATGAAAGTCTTCCGCTGGATATTGTACCCACTTTTATGGGAGCTCACGAATTTCCAGTGGAATTTAAGGATGATCATGAAGGCTACATCAAGCTGCTGATAGATGAAATGCTGCCTTATGTTGCCCAAGCTGAACTGGCAGAATATTTTGATATTTTCACCGAAGAGCATGTGTATAATATTGACGAGTCCCGCAGATTGATGCAGGCTGCCAGAGCAAATGGATTCAAGCTCAGGATGCACGCTGATGAGATCAAGCCTATAGGTGGAGCAGAGCTGGCAGCAGAGATGAAAGCCGTATCTGCTGATCACCTTGGTGCCTGCTCAGATGCCGGCATCAAAGCCATGCAAAAGCAGGGTGTGATCGCCACTTTACTGCCCGGGACAATATTCTCTCTGGGTATGAAAAGCTATGCACGAGCACGTGATATGATAGATGCGGGCGTGGCTGTGGCACTGGCTACTGATTATAATCCCGGTTCATGCAATTGCGATAGTATGCAATTCATCATCACTCTTGCCTGCCTGCAAATGAAAATGACAGTTGCGGAAGCAATAACTGCTGCCACGATAAATGCCGCAGCGGCTCTCGAAAGAGCAGATATTATAGGCTCTCTGGAGATTGGGAAACAAGCAGATATCATCATTCTTGATATGCCCTCATATAAATTCCTGCCCTACCACTTCGGCTCAAATAATGTCACAAGAGTAATCAAAAAAGGTAAAACCATCTGGTCAGATTTATCGAGTAGGATTATTTTTCATTAAATATAACGTTATTTCTAAAAATAGAGAAATCTGGTTATGAAATATGCTGGTTAGGTTTGAGATATCTGCTGATGATTATTGGTATTCTTCGCAATACCAGACACCTGATTCGGGACGGGGGAGTGTGCAGGTAAATCTGTGATCACAATTAATGCACAGTCCTTTAAAAGTCTGTGTTTGGGGAGCAGGTTGTTTATTTTTATCTTTTTCTATTTTTGGAGGAGGATCTTTCAATTAATCCTCCATTTTCAGGGGTTTTGCCGCATCAGTGACGGCATTGATCTTAACTGCATAACTGGATTCTGCGGCAATATCTTTATCAGTAATAATGTGGATATCGAGCAGTCCATCAGTTTTATATCCGGTGCGCAGATAGTTCATTTCAGAAAGGCACAGACTCCAGCCCTGCAGCCAGTTAAGCAATTCTCTGCGCTGCTTGTCATCACCTCTAAAATGCAGCAGCAGATCAATATCACTGGCAGGTCCGGCATTGGCATTTTTTACTGAGCCAAAGATATATATGGCTTGTACACCAAAAAGTTCTGCTTTGATCATACTGGCGATTTTTTCTGCCATACGCTGGCGCCAGAGCCAGTGGTTCTCTGTAACTGTTTCCGCTTGTATCATCACATTAGAAGAGACGGAGCTTTTAGAATTTCTGTTTGCAAAAAGTGCTAATGCTTCATCAAGATCAGCATTCATAAGTATTTTCAATACCTTACCATTACAGGTGGCAGGGATATCAATAACCCGGATAGTATCAGATAAATAAGCAAATTCAGGTGCGATCTCTGCCAGGATATTTTCTGCTGAATTCAGAAATTTGTCATTAAAAACATTATTTTCTTCATCAGGATAAAGTGGCAGGTAGAGGATATTAGATTCCACCAGATCTTGAAAGAAATGTGTACCAAAGGACAGGTCGGAAGTGAAGTGACCTTTTTTACGAGCGATTTCGATAAGTATGGCAGTGTTATTAATATCAGAATAAGTGACGCTTACGCCCAGCTTGATGTCTCCGCGACTGCCCCAGCGTCCGGGTCCCATGAGGATAAATTTACGTTTAGGGAGCAGTTTATTGATCTTACCTACAGCTCTTGCCACACTTTTCATATCCTCCAGCGTGGCGAGACTGCTGTAACCCTGGGGAGTAACATATACAATGTGGGTGATTTCGGGAAGATAGCCATTTGCTATGAAGCGGTTTGCACTAAAAAGTATTTGATTTTGGGGAACATCTTTGGGGATGGCAGCAACCTGTTCTGATATTTTAGAGCTTTGTGCGCGGCATTGCAGCAGATAGAAATCATCACCATCACAGGCAAATTCAATGTCTACCGGAGCATCGGTTTTGCGTTTCAACAAAGTGAGAATATCAGCAATCAGGCTTACATATTTTTGGGAAGGATGATTAAGACCATGAAAAGTTACAATGGGGTCGGAGTTGGCAAAATTCATCTGGAATTTATTAAGATTACGGATGTCACCATTTTCGTAAAATGAAAGAATTTTATCTGCCATGGGATATTCATCACCATATTCTTTAAGCAGTTTATTGATTTCTATGGTCTCGAAGGTGTTCTTTTTGAGATTAATAACATCAATTTTATGAGGTGAATAACGGCAGACTTCATCAGGAGTAATATTTACCCGCAGCTCTGGTTGCCCGGGAGCTATTAGTATGGGATAATCATCACTGAGGCGGTCAACAGCTCGAGTTCCTAAGCCCGGAACAATGCGGATGAGTCCGTCATCCTGTTTGATGCGTGGTGACCAGCGGAATTCATTGTGACTGAAAGCAACTCCGGCAAAAGCGGGGAGGAAATAATCACCGACCTTTTTGCCAACCACCTGCTGGATGATGATAGCCATTTCCTCATGAAAATCCAGTAAACCACGTTCGCGGCGATATTCAATGGGATCAGGAGAAAATACTGAGGCATAAACCTCAGCAACCGCATCAGACAAAGCATTGATCTTTTCGATCCGAGTACCCTGATTAGCAAGGAACAGGCTTTTGTATTTACCAGAAAATACTGCTCCCACACGATCTTCGAGAAGGCTTGATGAACGCACTATGATGGGGTTATCCCCAAAATCTTCGATCGCCCGATTAAATTCCTTGATGATCTCCGGCGGGAAATAGGAGTTTTTAAAAAGCTGAATTATATTGGCATATTCAGAGCGTATCTGTTCAATATCTTTATATTTTTGCTCAATGATCTCTTCAAGATTATTGTAATACAGAAAGCGGTGCATAGCGTCAGAAGTAATGTACCAGGTGTTTGGATAGCAGATATTGATGCCATGCAGTTTATTTCCAAACATGGTAGAAGTTATGCTTTTTGCCAGAAATATCCCGGCGCTTTTACCACCCAGCTTGCCATGACTATTTGCTGGGAAGATCATGTGTTTGGTAAGCTCCCGGAAATAATTGATATCAACAAAATCTTTGGCAATATTGATGAATTGCAATTGATCTGTAAAGAAACGCAGAATAAGAGAAACACTTAGATTCTTTTTAGTATAATTTGAGAGCTCAATTTTATCAAGACTAAGGTAAAAAAACCTCTCTAAAGCACTTTGAATGTCGCTGAGCGAAGTTGCCATATCTTCCAGAGTCAGCGTAAGAAAACTCAATTTATCTTCTCGCAGCCATTTCTGGATGTTAAGGAGTATCTCATCATCATCAAGATTATTCTCTGCCAGTTGAAAGATATGTTTGCTATGCTCCAGAAGCGTTTCTTTATCCTGACGGTCTATAGGTTTGTTAGAGAAAAGCAGTCCTTCTGGTTCAATATCTTCTGTACTGCATTCTCTGGAATCTGGATGGCATTGTGATTCTGTTCTGCCTATCCAGAATAGATAGTTCATTAATTTACGAGCAATACGCAGATAATTATCAGAATCTGTTTGTCGCAGCAATTCAATTATTGTTTTCCATTCAGGTTTATGCTTTTGGTTATCTGAAGCATGCTCCAGGTCATATAATAATTTCTTTAAAATGATACGGTGCAGGAAAATTGAAAGTTTTTTACAGATTGTATCCAGAAGCTGCTGTTCTTCATCCAGAAAATCAAAATTGGCATCAGCATAAAATACCTTCACATTGCCAACGCATTTATCATCAATAAGTAGTTCGCTTTCCTGCCATTGATCTGTTTTGACGAATTTTGGACTATGGAACACTTCGTCATCGTATATTATCTGAACCGTGCAGCTATCACTATATTGCCAGCCATATGGCATCAGTTCGATCACCTTTTGCAGCACGGTTTCTAATGGCTGGTCAACCTTATTGAGGACTTCACTGATCTGATAGATGCAATTCAGCTCTTTTTTGCGTTCATTCAGGCTATTTAAAATATTTCTGATATGCAGTTCGTCGGTCATTTTAGGATAACTCCTTTATTTTCAATGCAATCTACAATTACTTTAATATTGTGTGAGCAGCGAATATGGCTCACATGCTCTGTTTCTGTAATAATTTTCTGGGTATTTAGCCAATTCCAGTCAATAGATTTCTTTATTTCTTCCTGGATAGATAGATAAAAGATACCAAAAGCGATGAGATTATGAAAGAAATGCGAGCCCTGGCTTAGATCAGGTTTCATTTGGGGCAGGGTAGCTTCGATAATTGCTTTAGCACCGGAGATCATGCTCCAGGTAACAGGAATTCCCAGCCAGGGATCAGAAGACCCCCATCTGCCAAATCCGATCAATAAATAGGGTCTTTTATCTCTGGTAAGTTCACGGTTAATTTGCGCTATCTCACTGGCAATTGTCCGACTGTTCACTGCCGAAAAAGTGTCTGGCTTCACAAAAACTATGTCAAATATATCTTCTCGCGTGCCATTTCCCAATACTGAACTGCTTTCTGCCAGAATCTCTGATTGAGGATGATCTGCACATATTCTGTTTTTATTTTCAGTTAATGCCAGCATAGTGCGCACCTGAAGGAATCCCAGATGATAATCAGGCTTGCCGGAAGTTACATTGATACTCTTTTCCAGGGCAAACTCTATTTCGACATCAGAGTGATATTCCTCACGGCAAAGCTGCAGAAGTCTTTTCAAAGTTGCGTTTAAAGGGATTTTATTATATTTTAAGATTGGTGAAAAGTCTAATAATCTGGCACCTCTTTCGGGGATACCAGAAATAAAGCGGTCATTCTGATACTGGTAGGTGGAGCAAAGTAAGGATATTATTCCATCTTCCTCAGCCTGGTCAATCGAGTGCTTCTGCATGAATTCAATTTCTGAAATAGGATTAAATTCCTTGATCTCACCCATCTTGATAGACCAGAATTCTCGCTGACTGTTATCAAGCATATCCTTATTGCTATTCACTGGTGGCGGAGATTGAGGTGATTTCGGAGAATATATCCAGGCTGTGCCACCATCCACGATTGTTTTACCTAAACCAAGTGCCAGGTTGATAATTCCATCTTCGCGTCGGGAGTTTTGCATGGGATAATAATTATAGGTGCGTCCCACCCCTGAAATGAAGGGATAGAAATTATCTCCATAACGATTCCCTACCACATCCTGAATGATCACAGCCATTTTTTCCTCTTCCACTTTTCTGCCAATAGTATCAAAATAATCGCGAGAATCGGAAAAGAACAGAGAGGAATAAATAAACTTTATCGCCTCAGTGAGTTTATGAAACCGGTTTTCGATACCCTGCTGGTTATTAGGCAGCATTTTTGTGGCATAAACTCCGGCAAATGGTTCTGCTGATGAATCTTCCAGAAGACTGGAAGATCGCACTGCCAGAGGACGGTCTGCAATTGCAATCAGATTTCGCAGGTCTCCTACTATGGCAGGCGGTAGGCTGGCTTTTTGAAAGGCATGAGCAATAAAGGCATCATCAGATGAACTCAAAGCTATGGGATAGAGATCATTTTGTTTCATGAATTGATCAAAGATGTCTGTGAGGATAACAGTCATTCGGGGAATGGATACTGCTATCTCATTATCTTCTGTTTGATCAAGCTGCTTATCAAGAATTTCCTGTATTTTTACCAGTCCCGCAGCTTTACCTCCAGGTTCACCTTTGCCCAAAAAATCAAACGTCTGGGTTCTATTCTCTCTTGAGTATTTCCGCTGATTACCTTTTATTTCCATCCTGCTTCTCCAATCATTTTTTTTTGCAAGGAATGGTACCGGGGTAGCGGTACCATTCCACTAACATGAAGGTTTGCTTTTTTTAATTGGGCAGCCTAAACCCAACCTCTATCTTTACATGCCTGGGCAACTCTATTGATCGCTATGATATATGCTGCATCGCGCATGTATAAGTCCTTGGTTCTTGCCAGTCTGGAAACATCTAAAAATGCCGAGGTCATCTTAATATCAAGCTTGCTGAGCACCTCATCTTTTTCCCAGTAATAATTCATATTGCACTGCACCTGTTCAAAATAACTGCACGTAACACCACCGGCATTAGCCAGAAAATCTGGAATAACGAAGATACCGTTTTTATGAATTACTTCATCTGCTTCGGGTGTAGTAGGTCCATTTGCTCCTTCGGCAATCACTTTCACTTTCTTGCTGATGCTATCAACATTATCTTTACGGATTTGGTTTTCCATGGCAGCAGGTATCAAGATGTCCACTTCCTGTGAAAGCCAGGCTTCCCCATCGAGTATCTCATAACCAAATTCTTTTGCTTTGGCTTGATCTATCCCGCCAAATCTATCTGTTATACTTCTTAATTCGTCCAGATCAACTCCGGTTTCTTTTTTGAAGGAGAATGATTTCTGCTCGTTCTGATCCCAGCAGGATACGCATATCACTTTTCCACCCATTTGAGTATAAAGCTCTATTGCATATTGAGCAACATTGCCAAAACCCTGAACACTGGCTGTGGTTTCAGCCGTATTGATGTTCAGCTCACGCAGTGCCTCTCTTAATGTGAATACCACTCCATAACCCGTAGCTTCTGTTCTGCCTAATGAGCCACCCATCCCAACTGGCTTGCCGGTGATGAATCCAGGGAATTTCTTACCATGGATCGTTTCATATTCATCAAGCATCCAAAGCATGTGCTGTCCATTGGTCATTACGTCTGGAGCCGGAACATCACGCAGTGGTCCCACATTATAAGCTATCTGACGTACCCAGCCACGGCAGATCAGTTCCTGCTCACGAGCACTCAGATTATGAGGATCACAGATCACTCCCCCCTTACTGCCTCCCAGAGGAATATCTACCACACTGCATTTCCAGGTCATCCAGGTTGATAAAGCTTTCACTGTGTCTATTGTTTCATGAGGATGAAACCTGATCCCGCCTTTAGCTGGTCCTCTTGCATCATTGTGCTGAACGCGAAATCCCTTAAATACTTTGGTTGTTCCGTCATCCATTCTAACCGGAATACTAAAATGATACTCACGCATCGGATTGCGTAGTAGTTCCCGTGAGCCCTGATCAAGATTCAGAATATCTGCAACCTTATCAAACTGTTCCTGTGCCATTCTAAATGGATTAAAAGCCTTTGTATCCATTTTTACCTCCAGTAATTTTTTTTCTGTTGATAAGACTATATGCACTAAGTATGCCAATTAATAATATATTTATTTAATCACACCTTAATTACCTTAAATTAAGATATATAGTTGTTAAGATATTAATGACTGTAATAGTTAGTAAAAATTAGAAAAGTGAGTAAATATTACCCACTGGCGATTTATGTACCGCCTAATCCAACTTGCTGCGCAGCGTTTTTCGGTCTATTCCCAGTATGCGTGCTGCCTCAGATTTATTGTTTCCGGTCTGCTCAAGTACTTTCCTGATATAATCACTTTCCATCTCTGCCAGAGTACGTTGCAGATTACTTTGGTGGTTATAGCTTCCTTTTCTCATATAATCCGGCAGGTCAGCAGGTTTAATAGTCTCGCTTGTATGCATCACCACGAGTCTCTGAATGAGGTTATCAAGTTCCCGCACATTTCCGGGCCAGGGGTATTGCTGCAATAATGCCAGGGTATCTTCCCGCAAAGCAGGTAGGTTTATACCTATATCAAGAGCGTGTTTTCGCAGAAAATGATTGATCAGCAACAGGATGTCATTTCCTCGTTTCCGCAAAGGTGCCAGCTCGATATTGATCACATTAAGCCGGTAATAAAGGTCTTCTCGAAACAACCCCGCTTCCACCAGGTTCCGCAAATTCTTGTTCGTAGCTGAGATAATTCGGATATTAACTGCTATTGGCTTACGTGAACCTACCATATAAACTTCTTTTTCCTGGATAACCCTGAGTAATTTTGACTGCATCATCAGGCTCAAATCACCTATTTCATCCAGAAATATCGTGCCTCCTTCTGCGGTTTGGAAAAAGCCGGCTCGCGTGGTATCCGCACCCGTAAATGCACCTTTCATATAGCCAAAAAGCTCGCTTTCCAATAGTTCCTGCGGGATAGCAGTGCAATTCACTGGCACAAAGGGAGCAGAACTCCGCCTGCTTTGATAATGTATTGCCCGGGTTACCAGCTCTTTACCCGTTCCGCTTTCTCCGGTTATCAAAACGGTTGCTGAGGTGCGGGATGCTTTTTCGATTACCCGGAATATTTCCTGAAGTGCTTCAGAGCTGCCTATCAAGCCATATTTACCACTGGCAGCAGTTTCGCTTTCCAGGCTTTTTCTGGTTTGCACTTTCTGTATTTCCTTTTGTACCAAAGTCAGCAGTTCTTCACCAGTAAAAGGCTTGGGTAGATATTCCCCAACTCCCTGCTTCATCGCTTCTACGGCACCTTCTATAGTTGCATAGCCTGTAACCATCATCAAACCCGTATTATGATAGTTCTCCTGCACATACTGCACTAATTCCAATCCACTTGCCCCAGGCATCTTAAGGTCTGTTATCACCAGCTCAAACGTGCGGCTCTGCATGATCTCTATTGCTTCATCCACGCTGGAAGCTGTAAGCACAATAGGGTAGTGCGGGTGCAGATGTCGTCTGATCATTTCCCGGGTATCAGCAGAATCATCAACTATCAGGATAGC
>JAVCCT010000350.1 GCA_030765325.1 Candidatus Stygibacter frigidus
ATACCCATTTCCTGTGCTGCCCTGGCTTCTCCATGCCAGTGCCAGTACATGTCATTTGCCAGCACAGTACCACCTTTAATCATTTCCAGACAGGCAAATTTGGTTCCCCAGTAAACATCTTCTTCAGTCATTTTCCCCTCAATGGGCCATATCTTGTCCTGGAGCCAGGGCATAAGAGCCATATCATCGGCATAACCACGCAAAATCTCCATTGCAGAGTGAGTGTGCATATTATAAAAAGCTGGTAGAGCTGCTTTACCTTTTCCATCTATTACCAGAGCATTCTCCTGACTAAGATTTTTACCTGTTGCGGAAATTACATTTCCAGCAAGCAATATATCCTGGGTAATCCCGTTTAAATTTACGTCTTTTATCAGTATTTTATTCATAATCTTACCTCCAAAAAAAAACCTGCCCGAAAGCAGGATATTTAATCTATTTTTATTTAGAAAAACGACTTCTTAGTTGCTTCCAGAAGTTGCTTTAAAGTTTTTTCGCGTTCTGTGATATAGCCAAGCTCACTTGCCTGACTGGTGAGTGATTTTGCCTGTGAGACATATTCCATGCTGTTAGTAAATAAATCGTATGCCTGTTGCTTGGCAGTGTCTCTCTTTTCAATCATATCATCTGCTTCAGTGCCATAAAGATCTTTTGTTTTTTCATCATATTCCAGATATTTCTCATATTTTACATATCCTCTACCCTGATAAATTTCGCTTAAGATACGAAGTGCCTGATAATCTTTGGGTGCTAATTTCAATACTTTTTTTGCTGCTTTTTCTGCCTCATCATACATCTTAAGTGAACTGTAACTATTAGCCAGCATAATATAAGCGTTAGGGTTTTTGGAATCTTTTTTCTCCAGTTTAAGAGCAGTATCCAGAGCTTTTTGATAATCATTAATTGATGTGTAAGCATTTACGAGATTATAATAAGCCTTCAAGTTATCTGGATTAGAAGCAATCAGGTCATTATATTGCTTGATAGCATTTTCTATCTTCCCAGTTTTTTTATAGGCAGTTGCCAGTTTTTTATTTAAGGCATTATCCTCAGGAAAACGGATTGAAGCTTCTTCCAGATAGGGGAGAGCCTCATCATAATATTCCAGATCAAACAGCAGATTACCAAGTTCCTGATATGCCAAATCCATGGTATCTGTGAGGGCAATTACATTTTCATAAGCTTCCTGTGCCATATCGTAATATTCTATATCACGGTATAGCTGAGCTACGCGCATACCAATTTTGGGGTTTTCAGAATAATCGCTCATTTTTTCAAGAGCAGCCACAGCCTCTTCATACATCTCCGTTTTGGTATAAACAATGCTTAATTGATTTAAAATATCATCATTAGTAGGGTCTAATTCATGAGCCTGCTGGAAATATTCAATTGCTTTATCGTAGTTTCGCTCAATATAACTGATGGCACCCAAATAATAAAAGGCTTGAGTATTCTTGGGGTCTGAACCCAGCACAGCCAGGAATGATTCTGCTGCCTGCTCAAAATTATGAGTAGAATATTGCTGCATTGCAATATCCATGATCATATCAGACGAACCCTGACAGGAATTATCAAGCTCACAAAAAATATTCTCTTGCATGGCTGCTAAGCGTTCATCAGTGTTTTTAGCAACCGTAAATACCGTATTTATGAACTCATCGGTTTTCGTAGAAAGAATATTGATGGATAAACGGAAGGTATTATTTCCAGAAGATGTTACATCTCCCCAAATAATAATCTCTGCTCCAATCTTTTTCGCAAGATCAAGTTTCTCTTCTTTCTTTAAATAGATAAATTCTTTAGAGTTGGCTGCCTGGATTGATTTAGTTGTCTTTTTGATGTCCATTAATTCATATTTCTCATTTGCTTTGAACAACGTCTTGAAATCACTCTTCATTAATCGGTTTACAATATAATCACTATCACGGTCTTTTTTATCAATATTTCCCAAAGCTACTTTTATTGGTTCTGCTAAAAGCGTAACCGCCAGAAACAGGCATAGTAACAGTATAATACTCTTTCTCATTTCACCTCCAGTTTCAATAAACTTTTATTTTCTATTTTTAAAAATCCAGCTCTAAAGACAAGCTTTTTTCATATTTATCTTAAAATATTTCAAATCACGCATCTCTCATAAATTAAATTACTGTGCTTTTGCACCAGGCTATGGTAGGGGCAGACCCGCGTGTCTGCCCAGAATTGACAGGTTTTGAGATATTTTTTTTTATATCACACTCGTTGTATCAAGACCATCCTTGGTCTTGGTTTTTTTGCGTACACAGACCATCCTGGTCTGATTACATTTATTTAATTCAGAGCAGGGATGCTCTGGTTACGCAGAATTTGTCCGTATAGTCAATCAGTTCAGTGGTTAAATCTCTTTTTTTAGCCGCGAATAGCCTTCGCAAACTTACGGCTCATCAAGACAAACGCGAACAAGCGCGAACAAAAATAGCTCTCAATACAAAGCTAACAGCTATAGTGTTATATCTCTTCAGTTCATTTTGTTAGTCTTGTTAGTTGCTTAATTATTCTTACATTACATTTGTCTGTGGTTTAATTCGTGAGTCGTGAACCGTAATATAATCAGAGCAAGGATGCTCTGTGTAGTGCAAGTTAAAAAAAGAGAAACTATTTATCCGGATACTAATTTAAGGCTTGTTGTAAAATTGGGGTTATCTTAATATCTTTGAGGTCAGGTGTTCTGAACTAACAACTCACGACAATAGATTGCAAAATGTTAGGAAATGTTAGGGAAATGTTAGGTCATAACTTCAAGTTATTATGTCAGTTACAGCATTTCCTAACATTTTTGCTCCTTTTCCGAATATACACACCCCTATATTTAACTTTTAAATAAAATAACAGTTTACTTCTCACTTCACACGACTAACAACAACAATAAATAGAAAAGAGTAATAAATGTAATGTAAATGTAATGTCATATATCACTGCAATATAATCAATTACAACAAAACATTACATTTTTGCCCTTTTTGAGATATACATACCCCTATATTTCACTTTCACAAAAAAAATACCTGACAACAAGCCCTGATCAATTAACGGCTAACAACTAACGATATTTTACATTTTACATTTTCATTTTTACATTTGTTATATCTCTTCAGTTCGTATTGTTAGTCTTGTCTTGATGAACTGTAATTTATGAAAGCTATTCGTTGCTCATTAAATCTTATATTACATTAAATTTGTTCGCGTTTGTTCGCGTTTGTTCGCGGCTTAATTATTTTTACATTTAATTTTACATTTTACATTTTACATTACATTTCTTTAATTCAGAGTAGGGATGCTCTAGTTACGCAGAATTTGTCCGTATAGTCAATCAGTTCAGTGGTTAAATATCTTTTTTTAGCCGCGAATAGCCTTCGCAAACTTACGGCTCATCAAGACAAACGCGAACTAGCGCGAACAAAAAGAGTTATCAATATAAAACCAGCAGCTATAAAATTATATCTCTTCAGTTCGTTTTGTTAGTCTTGTCTTGATGAACTGTAATTTATGAAAGCTATTCGTTGCTCATTAA
>JAVCCT010000229.1 GCA_030765325.1 Candidatus Stygibacter frigidus
GGGCTACAAATAAATATTCCCTACGGGAAAAATGTCAATTCCCTGAAATTGACAAATATGATGAATATGTGCACTTTTTGACAGAAAAATACGCAAATCTGCAATGATATCAATTACTTAGGTTGAAAAGTCTCCTTTGTCCACTAAGTCCATAAAAGCCGGACTGACAAGAAATTTCTGGACATAATTGGAGTGTTTGATTAGAAAAACAGGAAAGAATAGTTTAAAGAAAAATAAGGAGTTATAATGAATTATAGAGAATTGGGAAATACGGGTAAAAAGGTATCAGTATTAGGGTTTGGTTTAATGCGACTTCCAGTAGTCGATGGAGATACTGAAAAAATAGACGTGGTTAAGAGTCTGGAAATGGTGGAATATGCGGTAGATAAGGGTGTGAATTACCTGGATACAGCTTATCCCTATCATAGAGGAGAAAGCGAGAACTTTACCGGCACACTCTGGCAGCATATACCTCGTGATAAAATATATCTTGCCAGTAAACTGCCCAGCTGGAATATCAAAGAATCGTCAGACCTTGATAAATACTTAAATGAGCAATTGGAAAAAATGAAAACTGACCGGATAGATTTTTATCTGCTGCATGCCTTAAATAGCCGGAACTGGGAGAATTTGAAGAAACAGGGTGTTCTTGAATGGCTGGCAGAAAAGAAGAAATCAGGATTGATCAAACATGCCGGCTTCAGTTTTCATGATAGTTATAATGTGTTTGAAGATATAATCACTTCTTATGACTGGGAATTTTGTCAGATACAATATAATTATCTGGATACGAAATTTCAGGCAGGCGAACGTGGGCTTGATCTGGCACATAAAAGGGGAACTGGAGTAATTAGTATGGAACCTCTGCGGGGAGGACTTCTGGCAAAACAGCCACCAAAAGAAGTAGCTGATGTGATCAAAAACTCTGGTTATCAGGGGAGTCAAGTAAGTCTTAGTTTACGCTGGGTATGGCAACAGACAGGTATAGGTATGCTATTGAGTGGGATGAGTGATCTGGATCAGGTAAAAGAAAATGTTGCTATTGCTTCGGGAAAAAACCTGGAATTAAGTAAAGAAGAAGAAAATTTGGTTACTCTACTTTATCAGGCGTATAACAGTCGCATCAAGGTACCCTGCACAGCCTGTAACTACTGCATGCCCTGCCCTCAGGGTGTAGCTATTCCGGGGATATTTCATTTTTATAATTCAGCCCATATCTTTGATGATCATCAGTGGGGTATCAAATGCTATCCCTTTATTAATAAAGATAATCAAGCGGATAAATGCGTTAAATGCGGAATTTGCGAAACCAAATGTCCCCAGCAGATCAAGATCATGTCAGCTTTGGAGACAGCACACAATTATATGACGGTCACTCCATGATAGAAGCCGTGATATTCGACATGGATGGTGTGATCATAGACTCCGAAAGAGAGCACTATCTCGCCAATCAGAAACTGTTTAAAGAGCTTGAAATAGACCTGGAAGCAGTGGACTATGATCAATTTGTGGGCTTGAGCAGCAGATTGATGTGGGAAGCAGTCAAAGAGAAATTCGAGCTGCTGCAAAGCGTTGATGAATTAATGTCCTTAGGTAAACAAGCGATCATGGAACATTTTAGTAGGCTTGATCTTACTCCCATAGCCGGATTTATGGATCTGCTGGATTATGTAAATGAGCGCAGCATGAAAATAGCGGTTGCTTCATCATCTCCTGCCGCAATGATTGAGCTGGTTGTGAACAAACTCGGGATCAAAGACTATTTTGATCTACTGGTGAGTGGAGATCAGGTTGAGCGTGGCAAACCATATCCTGATATTTTTATTCATACCGCTGCCATGTTGCAATCTCAACCTGGTTATTGCATGGTAATAGAAGATTCTCATAATGGAGCAATAGCTGCAAAAAAAGCAAATATGAACTGCATCGGATACCAGAATCCATCATCTGGCAATCAGGATCTATCGATTTGTAATCTTGTGGTTCATAGTTTTCTTGGGCAGGATCTGGAAAATCTGTTAGATTATTTATGGTAGATATTAAATGGAAGGTATTATGTTAAAGAAGATTACATTTCTATTGTTACTGGTGATCTGCATTCAGCTTATTGCTCAGGAAAGCAGAGTGGATAATCTATCTCTGGAATTGAGCAGAAATTCGGGTTACAGTGTACTGCAAGGCGGAACAGAAACCATCTATCAGCAGGAAGCAGGAGCACCAGCTATTCCTCAACTGGGGGTTTTTGTGGAATTAACAGCAGGGAGTGAAGTGAGATCTATTGAAGTCATTCCACAGGAAATAGAAACTCTTAAGCTTGATAAACCTTTGCTGCCAGTGCAGCAGGCAGTGCCATATTCCCAGGAAGCAGGTAAATTTATTGAACCCAGGATGGAATATTACAGCCGGAGCGTTTATCCAGCAGACTGGTTAAACACCTATGCTCAGGGAAATTGCGGCGAGCACACGATCCTCAGCATCACCATTAATGCCCTGCAATATGAACCTGGCAGCAGAACTGCATATATCCCCACCTCCTTTGATATCAATATCGAGACATCATCAGGAGATTTACCAGAATTCAGTGATAATCTTGCTGTGGCAAAAGTGCTGGAAACCCTGGGAATAGATCGTCCAACAGTGCGTGAAAATACCGGTTATCTAGCAATCGCCCCGCTGATGTTCCAGAATTCTTTGATGCCTTTATTGGATTGGCGCAGAGAACAGGGATATGATGTATATTTTCGCACCACAGAAGAAATATCTACAGATTATGAAGGTGAAGACCTGCCGGCAAAAATCCGGTCGTGCATCAGCGATATGCAGCAAACCTATGGAATATCCTATGTAACTCTGGCTGCTGATCATCAGTATATTCCAGCCCGTTTTGCCTTTGCCTTTGATTGTGCCTATGGCGCTCACGAGGGTGAAAATGATCTGGCAAGTGATATGTATTACAGTTGCCTGGATGGAAACTGGAATGCTGATGCCGATACACTGTATGGCGAGGATGAAGATGAAGTAGATTTATATCCGGAAGTATTTGTGGGTAGAATTCCCGCAAACACTGCAGGCGAGATGACCGCCTATATTAGCAAGCTTTTGCAGTATGAAAGGGGTACGATAGCAGATTATAATCGCGCTGGAGGGTTAAGCATGGAGCTGTGGGATGGCTCAACCAGCGAGCAATGCCAGCAATATATATATGATCAGTATTTCCCGGATAATTATGAGATAAATTTTATATATGGAGATGATAACAATGAAGCAAATGCCTTTGCTATGCTTTCTGACGGACAAAATATAGTCCAGCACACAGGTCATGCCTGGATCAATGTCCTTTCTCTGGAGAATTATGGACATATATATAGTACCAATGTGGCAGGACTCACCAATGACTGGGGAGGTATGTTCTATTCGATCGGTTGCTGGTCAAATGCTTTTGACAGTGAATCTATTGGAGAGACATTTGTGAGGGAACAGGATCGCTGCTTTTTGGGATATATAGGTAATTCATCTTATGGTTGGGGTTCGCCTTCAGCAGCTCAATTCGGGTTTTCTGAATTTTATCAGAAAGAATTTTTCCGTCTCCTGTTTCATGGAGATGAAAACACGAAAGCGCTGGGGGCAGTTCAAGCCTTGCAGAAACTTGCCTTTATCCCTTATTATGAGGGGATTTCTATTTATAAATGGGTGGGATATGAATTAAATCTCTGCGGTGATGCAGCAGCAATGCTGTATACTAATAATCCACCGGAACTGAATATCAGTGCCAGTCACACGGCAGAAGAAATTTATATTCAGGTGAAGGACGAAAATAATGAGTCTTTATCCGGTGCAGTGATCACATTCAGCGAACAACAGTGGATCACTGATAGTGACGGATTAGCGATTTTGCCCTGGGTAAGTGAAACAGAAGAAAATTATCAGATCTATGCCAGGGGATATCAGCAATATCCTTTGGTTATGGAAGAAGTCCAGACTCAACCAGTATTGGATGTGAGTGAAATACCAGAATTGATGGTGCTGGAAACGGAATATGAACTGGGACTGGAAATCATCAATCCTGGTGAAGAGTCGCTAAGTTTCAGGATTCTGGCGACATCTCAGCCCGATGATATAGAGATAATATATGATCCTGAAATAGTTTATACTGTGGCAGGAGGCGATTCTCAAACGCTTGATACTGTAACTATCAGGCTTGACAGTGCTCCTAATTTTGCTAATGGCACTACATTTGGGCTTGAGCTGCAATTGATTGATCTGGATGAAAACCTGATCACAGCAGCGGAGGTAAACCTGCAATTGCAGACAGCTGATCTCACCCTGCAGATGGTTGACTGGCAGGAAGATGTGCTTATTGCCGGAGCCACAATACCAGTTAGTTTGACATTTGGCAATCAGGTAGATATATCAGAGATAGATTCATTCGAACTGGAAATCACAGGAGATGAGATGGAGATGTTTAATTTTTCTCCTTCCATAATTTCTGTAGATATAAATGAATTATCAGCTAGCGAAAGCGTAAGCGTAACCAGTAATCTGGCAATAAATCCTGATTTGCCAGAAGATTATTATGGGACAATCTTAATAGAACTTGCGATTGGATGGGAAGGCGATAAATCCTGGCACAAAACATATGCCTTTGTGATTGGTAATGGGAATCTTCAGCTTTCAGAAGATTTTGAGAATGGTATAAGCTGGGATGGTGATGACCAGTGGCAGGAGAATAGCACCTATGCCTATAATGGCATCAATTCTCTTTCCTGCCGTCCTGCGGAAGTGGGAAATTATCTTTTAACTACTCCGGTATTAACCTGGGCACCAGGCACTGAAGTATCATTCTGGTATCGAGGTAAAATGCCAATGTATGGAGGGGATGGTTTCTTTTTGAGGCTACTGACAGGTGAAGAAGAACAAGTGATCATATTTCTGGGTTCCGGGGGAGCCTTGAACACTGATACTGGCAGACCAATGCCGGAAGTTTACATCGAAACTGAATGGGTACACTATCAATTTGATCTGGAAGACCTGCTGATCAATCCCCCCGAAGCCGGAGATAATTATCAGCTTGA
>JAVCCT010000238.1 GCA_030765325.1 Candidatus Stygibacter frigidus
AATATAGTCAGGAGTTTCTTCTTCCTCAAGTACCGGCAGATAGACCATTTCTGCTTTACACAGTTCTGTAACCTGCAAAACAGCGTTCAGCATTGAACCTTTTACTTTAATTGTATCACTTACTGCCAATTCTGGAGCTACTCCTTCTTCATTTGCCAGATTGCCTATCTCCAGCCCAAACATGCCAGTTCCTGTGTTTAAAAACCAGATGCCGCTAACCTGCATCAGACTACCTTCATATTCTTTGATTTCTATCACAGTTTCTTCTACTGCTGCCAGGCTGGTAAATAAAACCAGTATTCCCAGTATAATCCAGATATATTTCTTTTTCATATCAATATCCTCCATGTATTCTAAACACAATGTTTTATTGAAGCAATAATAAGTCCATACAAAAATAAAAAAAAATATACTCACTTATTAGAGTGATTATAAGATATTTGGCAGAATGTTAACTTTGTAATTAATACAAGATTGTTAACTTTGTTAACTGGCTGACACAATTAAGTTACAACTGATTTTGCAAAATTGAAATAGAAGATAGAACGTGGTAGATACGATAATATAGATAAATTTGTCTGATTTACAATTCGTGATTCAGTAGTTTCCAGGCAGCTTGAGTAGGTGGTATTTTGCCATTGATCACGTCTTTCTCCAATTGTGGAAGCATAGCTTTTATCTTAGGGTCTGTATAAAATTTATTCAGAAGCCGTTCACTCACCAGGTCGTGTACCCAGCCCAGATTTTGCTGATTACGTCTTTGCTCAAATACTCCTGATTTTCGTACTTCCCCTTCAAATCTTTTGATCATTTCCCAGACCGGATATATCCCATCACCCGTAAGAGCAGAGCAGGTAAGAGTTTCGGGAGTCCAGCCTTGAGTGGGTGATTTCAGGTAATGCATGGCATTGGCAAAATCACGCCTGGCAATTTCCGCTCTTTTAAGATTATCACCATCAGCTTTATTGATGAGGATAGCGTCAGCAAGCTCGATCACACCTTTTTTGATCCCCTGCAATTCATCTCCGGCACCAGCAATCTTAAGCAGCAGGAAGAAATCCACCATACTGCGTACAGTGATCTCATTTTGTCCCACACCCACAGTTTCGATGAAGATAACGTCAAAGCCGGCAGCTTCGCAGATCAAGGTAGTCTCTCGGGTTTTACGGGTTACGCCACCCAGTTTACCACCAGAGGGAGAAGGACGAATAAAGCAATTCTGGTGACGGGATAGCATTTCCATCCTGGTTTTATCACCAAGTACACTCCCTTTAGATAGGGAAGATGAGGGGTCCACTGCCAGAACAGCCAGATGGAGGTCTTCTTTCATGAGCTGGCAGCCTAATGCTTCGATAAAGCTGCTCTTGCCTGCTCCAGGCACGCCCGTGATCCCGATCCGGAGGGATTTTCCGGTATGGGGCAATAGCTGACGCAACACTTCCTGACCCATCTCAAAGTGTTTTTCTGAATTGCTCTCTATGAGCGTGATAGTTTGTGCCAGAATGGTGCGGTCATGCTTCAGAACGCCATTCACATAATCTTCAATGGTAAGTTTGCGTCTGGATGTTGTTTTTCGGTGTTTCAGGTTATTATTGCCCGGCATACCGTCATGCTGACTCTCTTTACCTTTCACTACTGTGGTAGTATAGGCTTTGCCACCGTCTTTGGGAACCCACTCAGGTTTACTTTTCTTGCTCATCAATTTATCCTTATTTCAAAGGCAAGGGCGAATTATTATTCGCCCCTGCTGATATTTATTAGTGTTAACTAGTCAACCTCAAGTCAATCTACCGCCTCGATAGCTTACTGCGGCACGACTCACGACTCACGACTCACGATTCACGATTCACATCTCACGCTTCACGAATCAATTCATCTAATATCTTTTTGGCTGCTACGGGTAGTACTGTGCCGGGACCAAAAATTGCTGTAGCACCATGTTCGTATAAGAAATCATAATCCTGGGCGGGGATCACACCGCCTACTACGATCATAATATCTTCTCTACCCAGTTTTTTCAATTCTTCTACAAGTTGAGGTAAGAGAATCTTATGACCTGCTGCCAGTGAGCTCATACCTACTACATGTACATCATTTTCCACAGCCTGACGGGCTGTTTCTTCCGGAGTCTGGAATAGGGGACCAATATCCACATCAAATCCCATATCAGCATAAGCAGTAGCCACCACTTTTGCTCCCCGGTCATGTCCATCCTGACCCATTTTAGCGATCATGATGCGGGGGCGGCGTCCTTCCAGTTCTTCAAATTTATCTGCCAGATCACGTACTGCCTGCACTTCGTCTTTTTCGGCATATTCGCTGCTATAAACTCCGCTGATTGATCTTATCACTGCTTTATGTCTCCCATATATTTTTTCTATGGCATCAGATATCTCGCCCAAAGTTGCCCGGGCTCGTGCTGCTATCACTGCCAGTTCCAGCAGGTTTCCTTCTCCACTTTCTGTAGCTTTAGTGATTGCTGCCAGAGCTGCTGCCACTTCTTTATGATCTCGTTCCGCTTTCAATTTTGCCA
>JAVCCT010000128.1 GCA_030765325.1 Candidatus Stygibacter frigidus
AAAGAAGATAGTTTTCATATATTATCGTATAACCAAAGTCGTGAATTATTTATTTAGTAACTGGAAACTAATGGTCAGGAAAAGAATAAGGGACAGCATGCTGAATATTTACAGTTGAAGATAAAATTCAAATAAAAAACGGGGGGATGCCAGTAATAAAACAAAGCGTATATTGACATTTTTTGTCATATCGAGCTATGTTGTTCCGACTGTTTCACACTTTGAGAATTATTTTATTTTTATCAAAATACAAAAGGGAAACTCGATTTCCTAACATTTAGGAGCGTTATGAAGTGATAATTTCCTGTTATTTGAGCAGTAAATTCTAATGAAATTGGATGAATTCGTTTGTGGTTAATATCTGACAAAAAATCTCTCTATAAAAAATACTGTCAATCTCAATGAGTAATGATATCATATAGAAAAGAAAAAGAAAATTTAGTTTTTCTATTTTTAATAAATGGGTTATATTATTGTTGAAATAAGTTTGTTGATCCTTGTCGAATTTTATTTGATCACCATGAGCAAGATATTGTAAAGAAGTTATTTTATAGCAGTAAATTAGCCATAATAACAGGCGTTATTGTTTGCTGATATTAAATGAGATATAGGATTAAAATGAATGAGTACAGAGGTCGGTTAGTATAGGAAAATTGCTATATTATGTTGAGGAAAAATAATTTTTTTTTGCTGATAAAGAAAAAATTATTGACAACATAAAGCTGAATATACAAAGATAGAAGGGATTGGGAGCGAAGTGTGAGGTTAAATATTACAAGATATAGAAAAAAAACTAAACCTTATGGAGGTATAATGAAACGGAAAATCTTTTTGATTTTGTTTATTGCTCTAACTGTTGCTATATTACAGGCTGATCTTGCTGGTGCAGGATTTGTAATGAGTGATGTAGACCAGATGGGGCTTGCCCCGTTTGAATTTCAAGTAAATAGTAGTGACCTGTTGGCAGAAGATCAGGCAATATCATTTCAATTTCATTTGAATTATGATGCAGACCTTTTTGTGTATACTGGCTATACTACTGGCGCAGATTTACCAGGAATGCTGGTGGTTAACGATCTTAACCCGGGAATAGTCAATGTAGCTTATGCTGATGCAAGTGTACTTGAAGGGATCAATGAATTGATAACGGTACATTTGACACCAGTAGAACCATGTGAAACACTTTTCACAATGACAGAAGCACGTTACAATAACACCGATATTACCAATATCACAGGTGGCAATATTGTAATCAACGGAATACCGGAACTGGCAATGACCATTGAAGATGTGGTGCATCAAGGGCTCACACCTTTTGAAGTTACCGTATTGAGTAATGATATTGCTGTAGAAGATGGTATTATCAGTTATCAATTTGAATTCGAATTGCCCTATGGAACGCAATATCTGGATTATTCCTATGATGAAAGTTTAACAGGAGAACTGGTAGTTAATGACACAGATCCGGGCATACTTTATGTAGCTTATGCCGGATTTGATCCAATTTCTGGAGTTACAGATTTATTAACAGTGAGTGTAATAGCAGAAGAATACGGAGAATATCCTTTTGTTGCCGGCACCGCAGCTTTTAACAACTTTACATTAGAAGATGCGGCAATAGGATATGCTACAGTATATCCTGCCTGGGACGAAATTGTAATAGAAGCTGATGGTGCAGATATCTTTACTGGAGATCAATTTACCAGTTACATTAGCACCACTCCTATCATGCTGGAGAATAATATCATTTCCGCACAGGGGATTTTGAACTATGATGCAGAGATCCTGCAATTTGTGGAGGTCGCGGGTAGTGACCGTCTTGATGAATTTGTAGTTAATGCCACCGAACCAGGTGTTATTCAGATCGCTTATGCCAGCAGTGATCCCATTGACTGGTCAGGACCGATTATCGGCTTTGTTTTTGAGGCTATTGATGACGGAGAAACAGAATTAACGATTTCCGAATTTATTTATAATAATACCTACATAACTAATCTGGTACCAGGAGAAGTATTAATCACTAATCCCAATGATCCACCAGTTGCCATGGCAGGTTCCGATGTAGAATTATTGGAAGGTGAAGCAGGGATGCTGGATGGAAGTTTATCTTATGATCCCAATCAAGATGAGCTTACATATTTATGGACAGGTGATCTGTTACTTGATGATGATACTGCTGTGAATCCAAATTTCACTGCCCCAGAAGTTGAAGAAAACACTGATTATGTAATGACTTTGACCGTAGATGATGGTGAATTTACCGCAACTGATGAAGTGGTAGTTACTATAATCAATGTTCCTAATCCTGCTGATGCAGTTATATCTATGGAAAATCAGGATGTAACAATAGATCAGGAGTTTGCTGTGAATGTTTACACAACACCACTTAATGCAGATTTCGGTGTTATTTCATATCAATACATTTTAAATTATGATCCAGAAATACTTTCTTATACAGGTTACAGTAATGGAACTGGAGTGCCTGAAGGTATGCTGGTTGTAAATGACACTGAGCCAGGCGTCCTGCAGGTTGCATTTAGTAATCCAGATGCTATCACAAATCCTGATTATCTTACTCAGTTTACATTTGTGGGCACAGTTTTGGATCAGGCTGAAATTTCAATTAGCGAATTTTATTACAATAATACTGCCGTACTCAATTTACAACCTGCAATGATCGCCGTGCATGTACCATACTATTTCACAGGTGTTTATGTGGAAGATGAAGAAGCAGGCATTAATCTGGAATTCACCTGTGATGTTATGACAGAAGAGCTAATGGCAGACTGGAATGTGATCTCCTATCAATTTGATCTTTATTATGATACTGCCATGCTTGAATATACCGGAAATCAATTAGGCGATGTACCCACAGGTGGAAATCTGCTGGCTTATGAGGCAACACCTGGACATCTTTCTGTGGCTTATGCTAATTTTAATGCATTATCTGGTGTGGGAAGTATTGCTGGATTTAATTTCATTCCATTGCAATTAGGCAGCACAGATATTACTATAGAAAATTTCAAATATAATACCACTTACCTGCCAAATGTAGATGGTGGAACAATTGATATTATAATTCCTTATTCCAATGCAGTTATCAGTGCTCCAGACCTTACTGTTGGTGGCGGAGAGACCTTTACTGTAGGGATCACAACTTCAAATATAAATGTGGACTGGAATGTGATCAGCTTCCAATTTGATCTGGGATTTGATCCTGAACTGTTGGATTATGTAGGTTACAGTAATGGTTCAATAATCAATTCAGGAAATCTTTTAGCATTTGAAAACGCTGACGGAAACGTATCTGTAGCGTTTGCAGATTTTGCTCCAATTGGTGGAGAAGGAACTCTGATAGAACTGCAATTTACCGCAGCAATGGAACTTGATCAATCAGTACTTGATATAGGAAACTTTAAATATAATTCACTATTCCTTGATGATGCCAATATTAATGATGGTATGGTGACTATAGTTCAGCCTTATGCCGACGCAGTGATCACATGTCAGGATGCAGAAACCCGTGAGGGACTGGATTTTACAGTGGGCATCAGCACTACGGAACTGCAGGAAAACTGGGGATTAATAAGTTTTCAGTTCAATTTAGACTTTGATCCAGAAATGGTGGAGTTTACTGGCTATGAAACAGGTAATGTGATTACTTCAGGTAACCTTCTGGCTTATGAAAATGCTCCGGGAAACATCACTGTAGCTTTTGCAGATTATATGTCCTTGAGTGGAGTAGGGGATTTAATAGTATTGGAATTTACGGCATTACTTGCAGGAGATACGACTCTTGATCTTAATGAATTTAAATATAATGCACTTTATCTGGATAATATGGTTGATGGAAATGTATTTATCGACCTTGGCAATTATCCTCCAATAGCTGATGCCGGTGTAGATCAGGTAGTTAATGAAGGTGAAGAAGTAACCTTGAATGGAACTGCTTCTTATGATCCAGATGATTATTTAAGAACCCCGGATTGGGATCTTAATATTTCAGATTATGAATATAATGGTTTTATCTGGGGAGTAGTGGTATTTAATGGAGTTCAAGTTGAAGATATAAATGACATGATCGGTGTTTTTGTTGGTGAAGAATGCCGTGGAATAGCTCAGCAAAGCACTAACAGCGTTGTGGATTACACTATACCGTTTGGTCATACAGCTTTCATGCCACAGGTTTATAGTAATTTGACAGGTGGTGAGATCATGACATTTAAATATTATGATGCCAGTGCTGATATGATTTATGACGTTGAAGGAGAATTACCATTCACTTCTGATATGGTAGTTGGTGGTGGATGGGATCCTTATATATTTTCAGTAACTGGTGAGCCAACTTATGATCTTATTTTTAACTGGTTAGCTCCAGATGGTATAATCCTTGATGATCCTGCATCGGCAACACCAAGCTTTACAGCACCCTGGTTTGATGCTGATACTGAGCTGGTATTTGGTCTGGAAGTGTCTGATGGACAAGCCTGGTCTGAAGTTGATGAAGTAGTTGTGACAGTGATTGATCATCCTATTGATGAGATAGTGGTTAGTGCACCTGAACTTACTCAGAATGAGGACGAGTCATTTGTTGTGCCAATCTCTACCACGATGATCCAGCCTGATATGGATATAATCTCTTATCAGTTCAATCTGAATTTTGATCCAGCAGTGATCCAGTATGATGGATATACAGCAGGCGCATTATCACCTAATATGCTGGTAGTATATAATGTTGAACCGGGATTGATCAATGTCGCTTATGCTGATAACCTGCCTATAGTAGGAGAAGGTGAACTTCTTGCATTCCAGTTCACAGCTTTGGAGGGTGGAGTTAGTCCACTTAATCTGAATAACTTTAAATATAATAATGTATTTGTAAATATGACCAATGGTTCTGTGGAAGTAATCGGCGTCAATGATACACCTGTATTTGATCTACCACCAATGCTCAATTTTAATGAAGATGAAGTGCACACATTTGATTTTAGTGAATATATAGAGGATCCTGATAATGATGAGCATACAATAACATTTTTTGGTAATAGCCAGATAAATATCTCAGTTTTGGGCTATGATGTAACAATGAGTGCACCGACAAACTGGTATGGTTTTGAACCAGTTACCTTTATTGTAGATGACAATTCAGGCAGAGCAGCTGCCGTTGATGTTGCAGTGATCAATGTAATTTCGGTGAATGATCCTCCAGTACTGGATGTCCCCCCTGTAATGTATTTTGATGAAGATGGAGTAATGGTCTTTGATATTGGAATGTATTCATCTGATGTTGATGGTGATGCTCTGGTGCTCTATGTAGATGGTATGGTTAATCTTAATGTAGAAATCGATGGACTTGTTGCTACCATAACTGGTGATCCAAACTGGAATGGTGAAGAAGTTCTGACGTTTACTGTAGATGATCAGCAGAACAGAGCTACAGCTATTGATAACTGTAATTTTGTTGTAGCCCCTATAAATGATCCACCTGTGCTTGACTTACCAGAAACCATCTCCTTCAATGAAGATGAAATGCTGGATTTCAATGTTGCAAATTATGCATCTGACACAGATATGGATGAAATTAATATAATCAGCGTGGAATATGACCAGGCTGATCTAGATAACAGCTTTGAAGATATGATGATCCATTTCACTGCTGCTGCAGATTGGTATGGTATCACTGAAGTAACGGTTACTATAACTGATAACG
>JAVCCT010000073.1 GCA_030765325.1 Candidatus Stygibacter frigidus
CTTAATAAATATGGGATCAATCTAAATCTTGCACCAGTAGTAGATCTGGAAATAAATAAAGATTCCCCGGCAATTGGCAGGTATAAGCGGAGCTTTTCATCTTCACCGGAAATAGTTACTGCTCAGGGGCGCATCTTTTGCCAGGCTATGAACAAATATAAAATCTATAATTGCTTAAAGCATTTCCCGGGTCATGGCTCAGCCGGTACAGATACTCACTTTGCTAAAACTGATATAAGCAGGAGCTGGGATGATCTTGAGCTGGAGCCCTATAAACGACTAATCCCCGAAAATATTGCTGATATGGTGATGATAAGCCATATTCATAATAAGCATCTTGATGAGAATAATCCGGCATCGCTAAGCAAAAATATTATCACTGACCTGCTGCGAGAAAAGCTGAACTGGCAGGGGGTGGTGATCACAGATGACTTGCAGATGAAAGCAGTTTCTAATGAATATAGTCCTGCAGAGATACTAAGGTTGGCAATTCTTGCTGGAAATGATCTGCTGCTGTTTGGTAATAGTAAGCCTGATAACCAATTCACTATCGAACAAATAGTGCTGACAATCAAAGAAATGGTATATTCAGGTGAAATTCCAAGGATAGATATAGAGCACTCATATCAGCGGATCAGACAATTAAAAGCCAAATTTATTGACATTTAAGTAACCTAAAACGATTTTATCCAGCGAGTGAGGTGAAATGGTAAAAAAGAAATTTGATATTGGTCCTTATTTATATTTGCTTCCAGCATTGGTGATCATAATAGTATTCCGTCTGGTGCCTATAGTATTATCCTTTGTGGTAAGTTTTTATGAATGGAGTATTAATGGAGCTGGTGATTTCATAGGGTTTGCTAATTATCAAAAGCTGCTGACTGACCCTGAATTCTGGCAATCCATGCTAAATACGCTATATCTGGTGATCTTTGTAGTACCACTCAGTTTGATACTTTCGCTGGTATTTGCAAATTTCCTGAATAATATAACGCGCCTCAGAGCCTTTTTCAGAACCGTGTATTACATTCCCACAGTAACCTCAATGGTGGCAGTATCAATAGTCTGGAAGATCATCTTTAATCAGCAGACCGGGCTGATGAATTACCTGCTGGGACTGATCGGCATTGATCCATTAGGCTGGCTGGCAGAAAGCAGAGGGATTTTCCAACTGATGTTTGGCGAAGGAGTACCTGCCTGGGCTGGTGGACCTTCCCTGGCATTATTTTCCATAATAATACTCACAATCTGGAAAGGGCTGGGTTATAATACAATTATCTATCTTGCCGGTTTGCAGAATATACCTGAAACATACTATGAGGCGGCTTCAATAGATGGGGCAAATAAATTTACAAAATTCTTTAAGATCACACTTCCTCTGGTATCGCCAACTACTTTTTATGTGCTGATGATGACTACTATCACCACCTTCCAGGTATTCTCACAAATCTACCTGATGACCGGACCTCCGGTGGGAGGGCCTTTGGGCACCACGAAGGTGATAGTATATTATCTATTTGAACAGGGATTTGGCGAAAGCCAGAATCTCAGCTATGCCAGTGCGATTGCTCTGGTGGTATTCTTCATTATCCTCAGCCTTACTCTATTCCAGAGAAGACTGGAGAAAAAAGTACATTATTAAGGATTGAGCATGCGGGATAAAAAAATATTTGCTTTTATCATTCTGGGATTATGTGGATTATTTATGATAACGCCATTTGCCTGGATGCTGGCTACATCAGTGAAATCTCAATTAGAGATCAATAAGGGAAATAACGGGTTTATACCTTATGTGGAAGCTGATTATCTGGATCTGGCGGGAGATGGTGAACTATTGCGCTGCAAAGTCCTCAAACCAGCTCCGGGAGACAGTCTTTGGATAAATATATTTGATGAAAATGATGTGATAATTGCATCTTATCTTAAAGTGCCGGCGTCAAAAGTTACCCATAAGAAAAGTATTAAATTTTTCTTCACTAATTTTGCTGAAGCCTGGAAAAAAGTGCCTTTTGGCAGATATTTTCTAAATACGGTATTCGTAAGCGGTATCAGCGTAATTCGAGTGATAATTACGGGAAGTCTGGCAGCTTATGCATTTGCCCGAATGAGATTCAAAGGAAAGGAATTCATTTTTTACCTCTTTATCTCCATGATGATGGTGCCCCAGCCGGTATATCTGATACCCTCTTATATTCTGCTCCACCATCTGGGCTGGCTAAACACATATTATGCGCTTATAGTGCCCTGGCTGGCTAATATCTTCACGATCTTCCTGCTGCGTCAGCAATTTAAATCGCTGCCGCAGGAACTTTTTGATGCTGCTTCAATCGATGGTTGCAGCCGTTTTGGTGCTCTCTGGAGGATTGTGCTGCCTCTTTCTAAAGGAGTGATAGCAACTGCTGCCATATTTGCCTTTATTGGCTCATGGAATAGCTTTATGTGGCCCCTGGTAATGATAGACAGTCCACAGCTCCGTGTACTCCAGGTGGGGCTATCATATTTTTCTGCAGAAGCAAGCTCACAAACTGCTCTGTTGATGGCTGCTTCCACGTTCAGTATCCTGCCTTTGGTGCTGTTATTTTTGATCGCTCAGAGACAGATCATGGCTTCCTTTGTATCCAGCGGGTTGAAGGGATAATTTTACTTGACGGTCTGACCCTGCTCTAAATATGTTTTTAAGTAATAAAATGATGGAATATAAATATGTTAAATAAACCAAAAATAAACTGGTTATTCTGCCTGAGCTTTTTGCTGCTGGCAATAGCTGTTCATGCTCATGAGCCTTCTGATATGACTATCAAATATAGTGCGATCAGTGGTGATCTGTCTATTATTGTATATCACAAAGTTAATTCCACTTCGGTTCACTATATCAATAATATTGAAATATATCTTAATCGACAGGGACTGGAACTGGAAGACAGACTATTGATCACACAGAAATTTTTTAGTCAGCCTATCCGTAATGAGCAAAGAGCGAAATTCCTCGTTCGTGACCTTAATCCTGGTGATGAACTTAGAATTGTTGCCTATTGCAATTTGTTTGGCAAAATTGAGCGCACTATAACGATTACAGAGAAAAACTGGCAGGAAAACACACTGGAATAAAGGCAATAATCTCAACCTGTAACCCTTGGTTACACATTTAATTTACACCCCCGTAAACACTTCAAACTGTAAACTTCGTTTACTCGTGTATAATTTCAGGACAGGTACATAAAAAAGTCGGACCTGCCTGAGGGAGGTAGGCAGGTCCTTGGGTGTATGAGGAGGGGTTTCTAAGTTTATTTAACTGGAATAAATCACCATTTCTGGTATATGCTCCCAGTATATTCTTTTGCCATAATCTGGTCTTTAGTATCTGCTTCAGCATAGCTTGTCAAAGCGTTGCCGTTATATTCAGATATAATATAATACAGTCCTTCATCTGAGTCAGAAACTATCTTCCAAAGATCAGTAGTGCTATTTAATTCACCACCAATTCTCAAATGATTATCTTCTCCAGCCTGTTCAGAAATAATATGCAGATTCTGATCTTGCTGTGCTTTAACGATATAATAGGAATCCTGGCTGGCTTGCACGAGATAAAATTTTTGAGTAAAAGAAGTATTTGGTTTCCATAATTGCAGATATCTATCAATCTCATTATTAGACAGGTCAAGGTTGTAAAACCCGCAATCATACCAATTTAGATAGAACAATGTGTTAGTCATCAGCTCTGGGCAACCCATAATGGGATTTACCTTTGCTGCATCCAGTCTGACTTTCTGCGGAATTCCCGCTGCAAGCTGGATGGTGATGAAAATTACTGTCACCACTGTTAACACTTTTTGCATCATACTATCTCCTTCATATACCATATAAGCATTTAGTGTTCCAGACTATAGCAATATTTGTTTTTAATATGACTTGCTAAGACCTTGTGGATGGTTAAAAACCTCCGCAATGGTTGACCGTTATAAGCAAGATATTGATAAGGAAAATGGAAGGGATTAAGCTCTGGTAGGGGCAGACCCGCGTGTCTGCCCAGAATTTGCTGTTACAATATTATCCAAAGAGGGCAGACACTTGGGTCTGCCCCTACAAGGCCGGGGGAGACTGTTCAACCTAAGTAATTGATATCATTGCAGATTTGCGTATTTTTCTGTCAAAAAGTGCACATATTCATCATATTTGTCAATTTCAGGGA
>JAVCCT010000032.1 GCA_030765325.1 Candidatus Stygibacter frigidus
AGCAACAAAGTACTTATCTATTCCCTACAAATCTTTTGAAGTTGCCTTAGAGACCATTTTTGGAAGAAAAGGTCAGAAAATAGTTGATATGAATATAAAGGCACTCGCTGCTGGACGAAAGTTCGCAGATGAGAAGCTATAAAAAAATAAGCCGGTCTTGCGACCGGCTATTTTTTTCGTGAGTCATGAGATGTGAGTCGTGAGTCGTGAGTCGTGAGTTGTGAGTCGTGAGTCGTGAGTCGTGAGTCGTGAGTTGTGAGTCGAGAGACAGGAATTGTATCATAATATTAACCTTTAGTGAGTATATAGTAAAATATATTAACACCCATTTGAAAGGCTTTTTTACGGATATTCGGGGGATCATCATGAGCATTTGACCAGCCGTCTGAAATATTGGTTTCATAGGTATAAAGCACCATGATCCTCCCGGATTCGTTGTAAATAGCGAATGTCTCAGGTCGTTTATCATCATGCTTATGGATTTTTGGAGTCCCGTTAAAATCATAAAAGCAATGAAAGATATCGTGCTCAGAAGGAAGTTCAATTAGTTCTTTTTCGGGGAAGACTTTTTTGATCTCGCGTCTGAAAGATTCGTCCATGCCATAATCATCATCTGCATAGAGAGTTCCACCGCGCAACAGCCAGGAGCGAAGATTTTGAGCATCGTTTTCCGAGAAAGTAATATTGCCATGTCCTGTCATGATGGCAAAAGGGTAATCAAAAAGTTTTGATTCACCTGGAGCAACATCAGCTTCTTCAGTGGCAAAATCAGTGTGAAGTTCGCGATTTAAAACTTCTGCAATATTGGGAATCATATCAGGATCATTATACCAGTCACCTCCGCCATCAAAATGCAGCCTGGCAATCTGGTCTTTATTAACCTGAGCAGCAGCCGGGAAACTGATCAAAACCAGTAATCCGGCAAGGAACACATAGAACAATTCTTTATTTTTCATATAGGGTAGAGAAAAAAAGCAGTTGCCAAAATGACAAGAAAAAAAAATATAAGTATTAGAAGAAATAAAAAAAGTGCGATAAGCGAGGGATTGATGAACAAGGAATTGTATGAGCAACTAAGAGGAGAGAAGAAGTTTTTCTTAATAGCTGGGCCTTGTGTGATCGAGAGTGAAGAACTGGTGATGGAAACGGCTGCTGAATTGAACCGGTTAGCAGAACAGCGAGATTTGATCCTGATATTTAAATCATCCTGGAAAAAGGGTAATAGAACTAGCGTGGATTCATATACTGGACCAGGACTTGAGAAAGGACTTCAGATTCTGGGTAAAGTAAAAAAAGAATTTAGGCTACCAATCCTGACAGATATTCATGAAAGCAATGAAATAGAAGCAGTATGTAAAGTGGCAGACATTTTACAGATACCGGCGTTTTTGAGTCGTCAAACAGATCTATTACAGGCAGCTGGAAAGAGTAGTAAAATAGTTAATATTAAAAAAGGTCAGTTCATGGCACCGGAAGATATGAAGCTGGCAGCAGAGAAAGTGGTTTCATCAGGTAATGAACAAATATTATTAACTGAGCGGGGTAGCAGCTTTGGCTATCATAATCTGGTAGTAGATTTCAGGTCATTTGCTGTGATGCAAGATATGGGGTATCCAGTGATTTATGATGTAACACATAGTTTGCAGCGACCTAGTGAAGGCAAAAAGAGTGGTGGAACACCGCAATTTGCTGAGATGATGGCAAAAGCGGCAATTGCAACTGGAATGGTGCAGGGATTATTTATTGAGACCCATCCTGAGCCATCCAGGGCATTAAGTGATGCAGGGACAATGCTGCCTTTGAAGTCAATGGGCAGATTGCTTGATGAATGTCTTAAAAAACTTTGAATAAGGTGGGGAATTGGATTATAATAAGATAAAATTAATCATACTTGATTGCGATGGTGTTTTTAGTGATGGCAGGATCATATATGATGATCATCGCGTGGAATCTAAGAATTTTAGTGCGAAAGACGGCATGGGGATAATGCTCTTGAAAATTGCTGATATAAAAGTAGCGATGATCACTGGCAGAAAGTCACAGGTAGTTTTGCAGCGCTGCCAGGATCTGAAGTTCGACTTTGTGTATCAGGGAGTCTGGCGTAAATTACCGATTGCAAAGGAAATTTTGGCTGAGCTGGGAATTACCTGGGAAAATGTAGCATATATGGGAGATGATTGGAATGATTATCCTGTGATGAAGCATGCAGCCCTCAGTTCATGTCCCGCAGATGCATTTGAAGATTTCAAGAAAACTGTAGATTATGTGTGCATTAGAAAAGGTGGAAGGGGAGCGGTTCGCGAATTTGTGGAGTTTATATTAAAGCATCAGGGGAGATTTGAAGATGTACTTAAGAAACTCATCGATAATCTTGAAAGCACTGATAATTAGTTTGCTGATATTTCTACTTGGGGGTTGTGAAGATGATCTCAGGGTGGAGATGAAATCAGCAGATAAGAATATACCTGATGAGCAAAGCGACAGTGTGAGAGTGATCACCATGGATAAAGATATAATCACAATGGAGATGCATGCACGGCATATAGACCGTTATTACAAGCGGAAAGAGACGCTAATTGACAGCTTATATTTGCAGAATTTCAATGAAGATGGAAGCTTGAGATCAACCTTAACCTGCAAAAATGCCATCATTAATGAAACGCGGAATGAAGTTACCTGCATTGGTGAAGTTGTGGTGGTGAGTGATAATGGCAGGCTGGAAGCACCGCGACTGGTGTGGAATAGGGATACTGACAAAGTGCAGGCGGAGGAAGGAGTAAAACTTAAGCGTGAAGACGCCACGCTTTGGGGTGAGAGAATGATTACTGATCTGGAATTAAATAATATAGAAATCATTAAAGTATCAGCAGAAGGTACAGTAAAAAGTGGATCAATTGCATGGTAAACAGGCATAAGCTGGAAATATTATTGTTGGCAATAATTTGTCTGTGCTCCGGTTTGTGGGGTAAAGATAAGCAGAAATTGCGCCCATATCGTCTTATACATGCAGACAGTTTGAAAGCGAAAAAGATTGATGGAGCCTATATCAGCGAATTGACAGGTAAGGTACATTTCTTCTATGGAGACACAGAATTTTATGCAGATCGGGCTTTTCTCTATGAGCGGGAAAAGATTGTGAGAATGACCGGGAATGTGGAAGTTTATGAAGATACAATAAATTTAAAAGCACAGCGAGTGAGTTATTTCCGGTTGCAGGAAAAGCTGGATCTTGCTGAAGAAGTGATATTTTATGAAACACACAAGGACAGCACGTGGCGCACATTTAATGCTGAACGAGTAGAATATCTGCGAGAGAACAAGAATTTTGAAGCCTGGGATAAAATAACTGTTTACGATTCTCGAGAGGATGTAAATGGCAAATGCGGATACATGACATATAATGTAGATAAAGGATTTGGATATTTAAAGGAAGAGCCAGAATTGCAGATGTCCAAATCAGACAGCTTATTGATCAAGGCAGAAAGGATCGAATATTATGATGATTATAAAAAGATTGTAGCCATTTTTGAAGTAGAGACTGTAATGACAGACTATATGCTTACCAGTGATTTTCTAATCTATTATTCTGAGGATGAGAAAGCTACATATCGTGGTCAACCGGAACTATTTTCAGAGCAATTTGATGCTAATGCCTCGGAAGTTACCTTATATTTTAGAGAGAATAAACTTCACCAGGCTCTGATGAGTGATAGCTGCAGGATAGAT
>JAVCCT010000136.1 GCA_030765325.1 Candidatus Stygibacter frigidus
GAAGAGGAAGTTGATTATTACCAGCAGCTTGTGGATAAAAGAAAAAGAGTAAAAACACTTCTTGAGCAAAATAAACTTTCAAATATAAGAGAAATTTTTGAGCGTGATTTAGCTGAACTGGATGCGGTATTTGAATCTGATGACACAGAGCAAGCTACGAAAAAATTGTGGGAAATTAACCGAATATATAAGGGTGTTTCTACCTTGGACATCAAAAATTATTTTCCCGAGAGATTATTACAGTTTTATGAAGCAAGGCTGGATGTTCAAGATGGACATTATGAAAAAGCCAGACGGGTATTAGAAAGAAATCTGACAAATAATATTGATCCTCAGCACCGGAATGAAATTGTCTTGCTTTTAGAAGAAATTTATTTTAATCTCAATATCTGGGAAGACTATCTCTCTGTTTATCCTGTCTATAAAGGTATAAATACAACGGAGCAACGCTGGTGGTTAGGTCAGGCTTTTTATAATACAGGCAGGTTAGAAGATGCCAGCACGGTATTCAGGCGTCTTGCAAATGATGAAGTATATGGCTTGCGTTCACGTTGCATGTCAGTATTAATTACCTATCAGAATGGTAATATTAATCAGGCGATCACGGATTTTATCACTTTAAAATATCAAAATTCCCCCTCTACTCCATATTATAACTTCATCAATCTAAATCTGGCAAGGCTTTATGCCATCAGTGGAGATAATCAGAAAGCAATCAATCTTTATGATCAGTATGTGCAATTGCAAAAAGATGTACCTGATGATATCTTATATGAGATAGCTACGATGTATAAGAACTTTGGTGAGTATACGCAGGCAATTAAGTATTATCAGCAGATCACAGAAAAGCCAGTCAAAAGTAAATATTATGTTACAGCAAAATATTTTACTGCAATCACAGAACAGGATCGGGGAAATTATGAGAATGGGCGTGAAAATTTACGTGATATTATAAAAAAAAATGATAACCTGATGCTGGCTCTGAATAAAAAATATGCCCTTCTGGAAAATTATTCGTCATTACTGCATGATTTCATAGCTGAAACACTTAGTCCTGAAAGAAGAAGTCAGATTGACGCCCAGTTAAATGATCTTGAAAATCAGTTTCAGGAAAATAGAGAAGAAATTGAAACCTACAGCGAAGGAATTGATAGTGAAAAACTTCTATACCTGAAGCAGTTAGAAAAAGAATATTTTTCTTATACTATCACTTTAGCTAA
This sequence comes from Candidatus Stygibacter frigidus, assembly GCA_030765325.1. GTDB lineage: Bacteria > Cloacimonadota > Cloacimonadia > Cloacimonadales > TCS61 > Stygibacter > Stygibacter frigidus. Next base: position 1,221 of record JAVCCT010000136.1, read on the forward strand.
GTATGAAGCTTTTGTCCGTTATTCTCGAAATCCCATGTTGAAAAGGTTACCCGCAATTCAAAATTATCAGATGAGCAGAACGGATTCCTCAGTTGTATATCTGCAAATGGTGGATTATGTAGAAAAGTTATCAAAAAAATCTGCGGAATCATATGACCTGGCTAAGTTTCTTGCTGAACAAAAGGTATATCTGGCATTTATCAGAGATATATGGTTTGATATCAAGGTTTTAGGGATTGATTACAATGCAGTAGAAATCACTAATGTAGCAGAAAAAGCAGACTCTCTGATCAGCAGAAATCTGGCGATTATCTCAGATCTGGAAACCACTGCCTTTAAATCTGATATTAGCAAGGAAGATAAAGACATTCTGGCAGAGAAAAGAAACCTGATCGAGGATAATAATAAAGAACTGGAGAAAAACGAACAAGAATTCATCGATGATTTTTCTAAGGACATAACCCCCCAGTTAGCGACAAAGGTTGATGATTTTGCTGCCTCACAGGATGAAATCCGAAATCACTATATTGACACGATAACCGCGATGGTGGAATCACTATCAGATGAAAATCAGATGTATGAAAATACTCTACTGGATATTTTATTTCGTCAATCAAGACTTCTGGACGATGAGTATGTAGAATTCAGGAAACAAGTAACTAATGAATAAATATATTAAAATCATTCTGCTTTTGATATTGCTTATATCAGAGACTTTGACAGCCCAGGATATTGAATCTCAGATCAATCTCCAATACAATAATAAAATAGAATACAAGCGGGAAGTTTATAATCGCATTCAACAAATGATAAGTGAAAATCCTGCTGTTAATGAGCTTGATAAATTATATTTCAACCTGGCTGAGCTAAGTACGGAGATTGACCGTAATAATCCCCAGAAGATTGTCTCTTATTATAAGCAGGTAATCCAATACAATCGCGAATTTAATTACAAAGATGTTGTTCTCTATAATATTGGATATTACAGCTATCAAGCTGCGGTTCTCCAGAATGGTCAAATCAGACAGAGGCTGGAGCAGAATTACCAGATAATTCCTGATTCCCTGCTCTATAACGAAATAACTTTCAAGGAACCCATTAAATACTATAAACGGTTGCTGGAAGAGCATCCCTCATCTTCATATTATACTGAAACCGCCTGGAGACTGGCAGAAATTTATAATTCCATCGGTGAAGATTCCAGGAGCAGAATAGCATCCCTGCGTGCTGTTGATTATTATGATCTCGCTTTGAAGCAGAAAAATTCTCCCTTTTATTTCCCTGCTCTGGCTGGTAAAGCCTGGACATTGTTCTCCCTTCAGGAAGTGGATGATGCCACTGAAATAGAATTCACTCTGCTTAATCAGCTTGATAGTATTCCTGATCTCAAAAACAAAGATGCCTTAGCCCAGGAAGCAATCAAAAACTTAGGCTGGTCTTTTTCTCGTGATAAAGATCTGAATTTTGAACAGAGTAGTATCACGGCTGCCAGACTGGAACTAAGGCTCGCTGGTTTAGCTAATAAGCTCAATCAGGAACGGGTTATGATTGCCGTAGCAGATCAGCTTTTAGCAAATGATAAGCCTCAAGCTGCCATTAGTTTATATGAAACTTTTCAGGTGCTGTTTCCTCTTTCTGCAATTGCACCGGTAGCTGCTGTTGCCAAAATCGATATCTATCGTAAATATCCAGACATCTTTGGCGGAATAGAAAGCAGTACGCAAAAAATTAGTGATATTCGCGAGGAGATCAAGCGCACCTTTAATCCTCAATCTGCCTGGTTTAAAGAAAATAAATCCAGTAACATCCTTTCGTCCATTAATGTAATCCGCAGTGCTATTGAATTCGATGAACCTTTAAAATATAATGATTTTATAAATTCACCAGAAAAGAATAATTATTTGAAATATAGGCGACTGGTAAGCGATTTTTCCGGTTATGAGGGCTTTGATAATCCCCAGTATCAGCAAAAACTTCAACAGTACCGTCGAAATCTGGTTTACATGAGTCAAAAGCTCGCTCAAACTACTAATGACCCAGATGATTATTACTATGCTCTGCGAGATTTGAGGGAATATAATGAGTTTTATCCCGGGCATGACGAAAAAATTGATTTTGAGAAAAATATATTTTTTTGTTATGAAAAACTCTATGACATCAGCCAGGTAGATTCTCTTTCTTTATCAAAATCTGATCTGGGTAATATGGATTCTTTATATGTAATTGCTTCTCAGCAATATGAAGATATATTACGCAATGATGAAGCTTGGGAAACACATCAAAATGAACTTGCTCGGGTAATATTTAAACGGGCAGAATTTCTTTTCCAGCAGGATAGGTTCATAGAAGCATCTCAGGATTACCTTAAAGTAACTGAATTGCAGGCTGATAATGAATTGATTTCCGATTCTTTTAGAAGATCAGCAGAAATTGCTCTGCAAGACCGGGATTATGTTTCCGCTGAAAGCTATCTACGTAGTGCCGTGCAGTTTACCACCGGATACAGCCAGTCTGATGTGTATAAAAATATTGTTTTTGTGATAAATCAAAAAGCAGAAAACCTGCTTCTGCAAAAAAAATATTACCAGGCTGCTGATGAATTTATGAGACTCTCTCTGGAACTGGAAGTAATATATCCCCAGCAAAGTTTTGCATTTATTAATCGGGCAATAGATATATATGAAGATTTAGGAAATGACGAAAAGGTCAATGAATTGCTTACTATAATCTCTGAGCGGGAAAATATGAACCAGACAGCAGCAGTATATGCCAATACCTGGCAGGAAGCTGATAAACTGGAAGACTATCAGCGTTCGATAGCTCTTAAAGAGGATTTCATATCTCATTTTCCGGGGTCTAATGAGGCTTTCAGGGTTAAATTGCAGATAATAGATATTTATGAAAATAAATTAAATGATAAACAGCAAGCCGCTGAATTATACCTGCAGCTTCATGATGATTACAAGTCATATGATCTGGGAAGAGAAAGACCCGAAAGCATCTATCTGAATGCTCTCAGGATTTATCAAGATCTGGGCGACAATGAAAAATGCGCCCAACTTACAGAAAATTTTACCCAAAGCTATCCGGATTATTCGCTTATTGATCTTAATCTTACATATAGCGATACTGATAATTTCCGTACTAATATCAGAAAACTGAAAAAGCTCAAGGATAATATTAATTCATTCTTCCAGAAACAGGAATATGAATCTGCAAGAGATGGTATTGAGGAATTTCGCCAGATTGCCACTGCGCTCAACGTGGATTCACTTAGAATTGATCTATCAGAAGATAATCTGCTCTTTGATAAATATCTCGCTTATGCTGATTATTATAAAAATTATAAACAGGAGATCAGCAATATCGAAAATGTCTTCCTGCTCCAAAGCCCTCAGAAGATAATACCCATTTCTGCTGACACGCGCTGGCAAGAAAATCTGGTTGCGGGGGATAACATGATCGGAAATCTATTGCAGCAATGCGACGATTACCGTAATAATATTATGGCACTTCTGTTACAGGGCACTGAATATCAGCTTGATACTCCCCATTATACACATGCAATATGGGCTGTTGCTGCTGCCTATGATCATGCTTATGAAGCAGTCGATCAGCAGATAAGGAATTTTGTGGTCAAATCCAGCCAGCTTAACCGTCCTGAATTGGAAGATAATAATTATCTGAAAAGCTAGCTCAAAAGACGCGTGATCGCTGAAGGAAAGGATTATTCTTTTGAATTCCAACTCGCTGCTGCCAGATTCTATCAAAATCTGTTATATCAGTTCTATGATAATTCCAGCTATACTGATCTTTGGACACGAAAAACCCTCAATCGCCTTACTGAATGGGGTATTAGGGATGCCAGCGGTGCTATCGTTATGCTGGATGAAAATCTGCTGATAGCAGAAGATTCCTATGCCAATGAAGAAGTTGAAAAGGAATACAACCAGATATACAGTGAATATCAAAATCGGGATTACAACTCTGCACAAGTGAAATTCATGAAATTTATCTCATCATATCCTGGTCATACTCTTTCCTATGATGCCCTTTATTATGCTGCCGAATGCTATTACAATATGGGACAATTGAGCAAAGCGATGGAAATGTTTGCTAAAGTCATAGATTTTGACCGTGATAAGACCCCAGATGCTCTTTTGAGACTGGGTCACTGCTACAATGCTCTCGGTAAAAAGCAGGAAGCTTATGAATACTGGAACAGGCTGATTGATGAATATCCTGATAACTATCTCACTGACGTTATCAAACTCACTTTCACAAATATACGCAAACAGGAAGAACAGGCATTTGCAGCAGCCAGTGTGCCGGCAGATAAAGAACAAAAGGTTACTCTTAAATACCGTAATTATATTCAGAAATATAAGCAGGGTGATTATAGATCAGCGCGAAAGGGTTTTGCCTCTATTATTAAAAAGTACCCTGAACATCCCCTGGCTTATGATGCCTTATTCATGCAGGCAGAATCTTATTTCCAGGAAGGGAAATTCCAGGATGCTGCTGATACTTATCATGCAGTGCTAGCCCTTGATGGTAATAAAACAGTTAATTCTCTATATAAGCTTGGTCAAAGTGCTGAAAAACAGGGGAATATTCCTCAGCGCGATCAATACTGGCAGCAGATAATAGATGAATATCCGGACCATTATCTGGCTGGTGTAGTTGCCGGAGGAGATGCTGAGATCAAAGCTCAAAGAGTAATAACCAGACCCGTTAAAACCCAGCCACGCAAGATTCCCACTACCCCAGTTACTACTGATCCTGGTCAATACCAATACAAAAAAGCTCTGATGGATTTCAGATATAATAAATATACTGAAGCAATAACAGGATTTAAAGATTTTGTGGATAAAAATCCTGACCACAGACTTGCTTTCAATGCCCGATTCCTGATGGCAGAATCATATCAGAACCTTGGTAAATATCAGAAATCACTCACTCTTTACCAACAGATATTACCTTCTTCTGGTGCCAGGAGATCAGAAAATCTTATTCATATTGCTCAGAATTACATTGCCCTGGATCAAACAGAAAATGCTGTGAATATTCTTAATGAGATCAAAATCATCTATGCCGGCACATTTGCAGCAGCTCAGGCAAATAAGCTGCTTAACAAGATTTTAGGAGCTGATAATGAATAAAAAACTGCAACTAATCTTAATACTGTTCATTTTAGTAATTGCTTTTGCACTTATTGCTCAAAATACCATTGAGGTAATCCCTGCTAAACCTCCAAGCATTACTCAGGATTCCATAAAACCGCTCCTTCCACGTGATATCAATCGACCAGGTCATCATTTCTGCATTCCCAGAAGACGAACTGTGATCTCACTGGATAGATATCAGGAAAATATTGACCTTGATCAAAAACTGAAAACTTCCAATGAAATGCTCTACCGGGAGGCAAAATGAGAAAGATATTCTTCGCTTTTTTCATCCTATATTTTGCCCTGCTGACTGCATCGCTCTCTGATTATCAATCTGAATTTGGCTTCCCCATGGATAAACCACGTCATGGTAGATATCATTTCCAGAGAGAATTGCTCTCCATTGAGCAGGACCCTCAGATAATGACATATCAGCCAGTAACTAAAGAGCAAATGGCATTGGGCGTTCCTGCTCCAGAAACCTCTACTGAGCTGGATAATTTCTCACTTTCAGATACTACTCTTGTGCTCAATACTGCTGCTTTAAATGACCTTGATCTGTTCTCTAACCTCAAAATGGATACTTCCATCGGTGATGATAGAATGATCACATCTCTGGAAGATAATATGCAGTACAAGCCTGCCCAGCCAGCGGATTATAATCTCTATATCCAAATGCCGATACCTGATTTGATCCCAAAACAGCAAAACCAGATTGAGTTCATCCCTGTTACGAGCCGTTCTCAGCAGGAACTGCAAAGCATTGATACCCAAATTCAATCTCTTTTTTACCAGATCGATAATATTTATAATAATGAAAATATGGTCATTCCGCAATATGGTTCAATAGATTTCAATATTACTATTGATTCTCAGGGTATTATTGAAGTTAATTACAAAATAACTGCCGGAAATTTCTCTCGGGGATTCATCACAACATCTATTGATACCATCAAGCGTTGGCAGATCACATCTCCAGTTAAAATTCAATACTCTCTTTCCCGGAACTATCTGCAAAGACCTTAATGTTCTATTATGATATTGTCCTTCCTCTGGCGATTGACAAGCCTCTAACTTATTCTTCATCTGTTGAACTCATCAGGGGTTCCCGGGTTATCATCAAAGTCCGTAATGCAAGTTATACTGGTATTGTCTGGCAAAAAGCAGCTCAAATATTGCCCGAGATCAAATATTTGCCCATTCTCGAAATCGTTGATCATTCCCGATTAATGCCGGAAACTATTCTCAAGCTCGCGGAATGGGTCGCAGAATATTATCACACCCCTTTGGGAGTATCACTTTTTGCTATGCTTCCCAGTGCACTTGATGTTGCCATCCAGACAGAGATCAGGCTTTATGAAAATATGGATCATACGGCTCTTAAACCCAACGCTGTTAACTTACTCAAAGCCCTTGATGATCAATTGTGGACGCCAATAGGAAAAATTAAGAAGTCATTTTCCGGCTCTGGATTTTATCTGCTTTTAGAAGAACTGGAAACGGCAAGCATAATCGAAATCAAGAGAACCTTTGATAAGAAAATAAAAAAGAAAGTCGCTAATTTTGTCATCAGAAAAAAAACTGAGGATATACCCGAACTCACCTCTAAGCAGAAGGAATTATATGACTTTATCTGCTCAGCAGGTGAAGAATTGCCACTTAGCAAAATTGCCTTATCCTACTCTTATGCTCTGGTGAAAGCTTTGCGAACTAAAAACCTTATCGATATTGAACCTCGCGAAATATTACCCACTGATACCCTGTTTCCCACCCAGAGAAATCCTCAAAATATTATCCCTAATTCCGAACAGGTAAATGCCATAAATGCCATTGCTTCAGCGCTTGATGAAAATGCGTTTAAACCATTTCTGCTCTATGGCATTACAGGAAGCGGAAAAACTGAAGTTTATATCCAGTCGATAAAAAAGACCCTTGCTGAAGGTAAATCAGCCCTGATGCTGGTACCTGAAATATCTCTCACTCCGCAAATGGTGGAGAGATTTTATAATGCCTTTGGTGAAAATATCGCCATACTGCACAGCAGGCTTAATGACCGTCAACGCTGGCAGCAATGGCAGAATATCCGCAAAGGAAAAAGTCGCATAGTGATCGGTGCCCGAAGCGCCATATTTGCCCCGCTCAAGGATATTGGCATTATCATTGTTGATGAAGAACACGAGAATAGTTATAAACAGGATTCTGCTCCCCGCTATAATGGACGTGATCTCGCTGTGATGCGTGCTTATCTGGAAAAAACGGTTATTGTCCTCGGAAGTGCCACTCCCTCTCTGGAAAGCTGGCATAACTGCCATATTGGCAAGTATTCGCTCTTAGAGCTCACGAGGCGTCCCGGCAATTTCCAGCTCCCTCAGGTGCAGATCATTGATATGAAAAACATGCCTGATAATAAAGGATTCTTCTCCGCTGAATTAATATCCATGATCCATGACCGATTGAAGAAAAAAGAGCAGATCATCCTTTTCCAGAACCGTAGAGGACATTCTTCTTTTATTCAGTGCCTAAAATGTGGTTTGCTTATCAAATGCCCAAATTGTGATATCAGCATGAATTATCATTCCTTCAATGATACCATGATCTGTCATTATTGCGGCTTAGTAAAACAGGTTCCCCGCAAATGCCCTGATTGTGGAAGCTTCCTCTTTAATTATGGTGCTCCCGGCA
>JAVCCT010000273.1 GCA_030765325.1 Candidatus Stygibacter frigidus
ACTTAGCATCCCCCCGGAATTAATTTATAACTTGCCTTTGATAATTTTGTTGTGCATCTGTCGTCACCATCCGGGAGGTCTATCGACCATCCAGAAGGTAACTTAGCTTTGTTAAAGACTTCCCATCTGAAACCTTCTGGATGGTCGGAGACCTCCTAAATGGTTGACCCTTTTCAACATATATTATCTCCATTAGTTCCAGTTATTTAGACCTATTAGAATTGATATAAAACAGGGGGATGCCAGTTTTTTTTACTGTACGCTTACGAACACTTTTTGTTGACGAAATATTTGCTTATCATGTATTAGACTTTCGTAGATTTGATTTCTGATAATTGCTTAAAAAGGAGTTTTAATGATAGATAAGACAGCCAAGATTCTCGCAGTTGATGATAATGAAGACATATTATTCAGTCTTAAGCTGCTGCTCAAGAATCAGGTAGGCAAAGTAGTTCTGGAAAAAAATCCTGACCGGATACCTGAATTGATGGAAGCTGAAGATTTTGACCTGATACTGCTTGATATGAATTTCACCAAGGATTCGATTAGTGGCCAGGAAGGTTTCCACTGGCTGGACCGTATTCTGGAGATCAATCCTGAAAGTATTGTGGTATTTATCACGGCTTATGGTGATGTAGAACGAGCAGTGCAGGCGATCCGGCGGGGTGCAGTAGATTTTGTGCTTAAACCCTGGCAAAATGAAAAACTGCTTGCTACCCTGTCATCAACTCTTAAGCTAAAACACTCGCAAGAAGAGAATAGCAAATTGCGTATTCAGCAGAAGGAACTTTCTAATACAATAGATCAACCTTTTCGTGATTTCATCGGACGCTCCCAACCCATGCAGGAAGTTTTTAATACTATCAGAAAAGTTGCCGGAACAGATGCAAATGTGCTTATCCTGGGGGAAAATGGTACCGGTAAAGAACTTGTGGCCCGGGCTCTGCATCGCAATTCCAGCCGAAAAGACAAATTATTTCTCTCAGTTGATCTGGGTGCCATAACCGAAACTCTCTTTGAAAGCGAGCTATTCGGTCACACCAAAGGGGCTTTCACTGATGCCAAAGCCAGCAAACCAGGTCGCTTTGAAGTTGCTGACCACGGTACGATCTTCCTGGATGAGATTGGCAATCTATCGCTGCCATTACAGGCTAAACTTCTTACTGTGATAGAGCGGCGTCAGGTAACCCGCGTGGGTGCAAATCATCCAGTATCAGTTGATGTTCGCCTCATCTGTGCCACTAATATGCCCCTTTATCAAATGGTGACAAACAATTCTTTCCGCCGTGATCTGCTTTACCGCATAAATACTGTGGAAATCAAAATCCCTCCCCTCAGAGAACGCGTTGATGACATCAAACCACTGGTTGATCACTTTCTCCCCAAAATTGCTCATAAATATAAAAAAGATATCCGCTCTATCAGCAGCTCTGCCCTAAAAAAACTCCAGGAATACACCTGGCTGGGTAATGTCCGCGAGCTTCAGCATGCCCTGGAAAGAGCTATCATTCTCGGTGATAGTCAAATTCTGCAACCGGATGATTTCATTCTCTCACCCACTCACCAGCAGGAAGAAATTAATATCGACAGCTTTAATATTGAAGATGTGGAAAAATCTCTTATCCAGAAAGTGATGCGCCAAAAGAATGGAAATATCAGCGCAGCTGCCAAAGAGCTCGGTTTAACCCGTGCTTCACTGTATAGAAGGTTAAAAAGATATGATCTATAAAAACTTCAAGCTCAATTGTATTGTCCGCCTTTTACTGATCTCAGGAAACCTTTTTCTGGTTTATTATTCTATCAGCGAGCTTAATTACCATATCACTCCGATTCTGCTGTCAATCACCACCATTATCCAGTTCATTTCACTTTTTAGCTATATTCAAAAAATAAATCTATATCTAACCACGTTTCTGGAATCTATCCGCTATGCTGATTTTTCCCGCTCATTTCAGATCGAAGGTCTGGGATCCAAATATGATGAACTAAAAAATGTTTTTAACCTGGTTATCGCCGATTTCCAGAAAATTCGGTCAGATAAAGAAGAAAACTATCATTACCTCCAAAATGTCATCCAGCACATAGGTATTGGACTTATTGCTTTCACCCAGGATGGAGCTCTTGAAATGACCAATAATGCTGCCAAAAAGCTGCTGCAGGTGCATAGATTGAAAAATATCTCGGAACTTGCCTCCTTAAATGAAAAATTACCTTTCATCCTGCTCTCACTTTCTTCTGGTGACCGCACTCTTATCCAAATATCTGATAATGATAATATCATGCAGCTTGCCATGTATGCTACCGAATTTAAACTCCGGGACAGGGCGATAAAACTCGTCTCTCTGCAAAATATCCAATCTGAACTCGAAGAACAGGAAATGGCTGCCTGGCAAAAACTTATCTCCGTGCTTACCCACGAAATTATGAATTCCATCACCCCTATTGCCTCTCTTTCCTCTACTGTGAATCATCTGCTCAATGAAGCAAAAGACGATGATGGCAAACCCATGCCCCTTGATAATGAAACCATTGACGATATCCGCCGCTCACTGATCACTATCAATAAAAGATCTACCGGATTAATTCATTTCGTGGAATCCTACCGCAGTCTGACAAAAATCCCCAAACCAAAATTCGCCATCGTGCCTGTTAGAAAAATTTTCAAGAATATTCATAATCTCCTTGATGAGGATATTAAAAACAAAAATATTACATTTACTTCAAGCATTGATCCCCGCTCTCTGGAACTTACTGTCGATCAGGAACAGATTGAGCAGGTTCTATTGAATCTCCTCAAAAACTCCTGCCATAGCGTAGCTGGATCTGAAAATCCCAAAATCGGGCTTACAGCCTTTTTGGAAAACCGCGGACGAGTGGCTATTCAGGTTACTGATAATGGAGCCGGAATCCTCAAAGATGTAATGGATAAAATCTTCATCCCGTTTTTTACCACCAAAGCAAATGGCTCAGGAATAGGACTTAGCCTCTCACGCCAGATCATGCGCATTCACGGAGGTTCTATCACAGTGGAATCCAAACCTTATATCTTAACCACCTTCACCCTCAAATTCTAAGAATATAAACTGCTACTTCTCCTATATTTCAGCTATCAAAATATAATACCACTGTAATATCACCACCTTTAACGAGTCCTTAACCCATCTTTCGACAGATATTGTATATGAGACTGTTCAACCTAAGTAATTGATATCATTGCAGATTTTCGTATTTTTCTGTCAAAAAGTGCACATATTCATCATATTTGTCAATTTCAGGGAATTGACATTTTTCCCGTAGGGAATATTTATTTGTAGCCCTGGGTTGAAACGCAGTTTCTACCCAGGGGAAATATAA
>JAVCCT010000186.1 GCA_030765325.1 Candidatus Stygibacter frigidus
TAAATATTCCCTACGGGAAAAATGTCAATTCCCTGAAATTGACAAATATGATGAATATGTGCACTTTTTGACAGAAAAATACGCAAATCTGCAATGATATCAATTACTTAGGTTGAACAGTCTCGTAGAATCTATTCCACTTCCTGGTGAAATTTATAACTCAGTTAAAGCAGTAAAAGTGGTAAAATAACTAACGTTTTCTACGTATAAAACTGGAATTATACAAAATTACCCGAAACATGCCAGGATATTATATAAATTTATTAATATATTTATAATTGAATATAATTATTGATCTTAACCCTATTACATGTCCGCAACTGGTATTGAAGAGGAACAACAAAGCACATAGTGTCATTTTTTTGTTAGATAGCGCTTAGTTGTTACATCTAATTTGCAATTACATACCCAAAAATATCTAAAAAATACAGCAATATCTACTTGATTATATTCTTTTGAGTTGACAGTAAATTGGCAAAACATGATAAATGAATTACATTCATTGAATAAAAGGTGTATTTATGAGAGGGATTAAGTTATTTTTTGTATTTTTGGTCTTATTGGTGTTTTTTCAGTTAATAGCCGTTGCAGGTGAAGAGCTTACGGGAATGTTGATGAATTTGGAAGAACAGTCTGGTTCTGATCCAGCAAGGGCTTTGGAAATCGGGGGGGAAGCGCTGGCAATAGCCAGAGAAGATGAAGACACAGCCTCTGAAGCTAAAATAGTCCGGTTAATTGCAGACAGTTATTACTATCTAAATGATTTAGAATCTGCATTGAGGTGGTATGAACAGGCAGCGGAGCTGGTTAAGGAGCAGGAAGGAGAGACATCAACCGCTTATGGAATGCGTTTAGGCGATGTGGCATACTGCCAGGAATATCTATTGCATTTTGAAGATGCTATAGAAACCTATAAAGTAGCGCTGGCAATAGCAAAAGAGCATGAGAGCTGGCAGGAGATAATTACAATTTCAAATAATATTGGCAATATATACTACAGGCAGGCAGATTACAATAAGGCAATGGATTATTACCAGCAGACCTTGAAGTCAGAAGAAGAACACGGAAATGAAGCAGATTTATCATTGATTTTGAATTGTATCGCCATGGTGCATGAAGCCTGGAATGACTATGATGATGCAGTGGATTATTACAAAAGGGCACTGGCGATAGACCGCAGATTTGGAAATGAGGAAAGGATTGCTATCCGGCTGAATAATCTGGGTTTTTTGTATCAGGGGATAGATGAATATGATAAGGCATTGGAATATTTACTGGAGGCGATGGAAATAGATACACGTCTGGAGAACAGGGACCGCATGATGATCAGGGCAAATAATATTGCCTCCATCTATATATCCAAAGGCAACTTTGCTGAGGCAAAAAAGTATCTGAAACTGGTGGAAGAAGATCTTGATGAAAATACCAGTCCCAATCTCTGGGCAACATATTATGAAAATTATGGCAATTACTATTACAATCAGGGATTTTATGACAGTGCAGAGGAATACCATCACAAAAGTCTGGAATTAAACAAAAAATATGGGATGAGCAGTAAGCGGCGATCAGCTTACATGGATCTGGCTGTATTGTATAAAGCTAAGTGCGACTATAAAGCGGCCTATGAGTATCTGGAAAAATACCGGTTATTAAATGATTCACTCTTTACCAGTGAAAAGCATAAGCAGATCAGAGAGCTTGAGCTAAAATATGAGACAGAGAAGAAGGAAAATCAGATAAACCTTCTGCAAAAGAATGCAGAGATCAAGGACTTGCAATTACAATCACAGGCTCGGATAAGAAATCTCCTTATATTGATTCTGGTGCTTGTAATAATTATGGTGTTTTTGATCTTCCGTTCCTGGCGTCATAAAGAAAACGTGAAGCGGGTTTTGCAGGCGAAAAAAGCCATGGAACAATCACGTCTGGCGATACTGGGAGAACTGATAGCGGGTATTGTGCATGAGGTAAATCAACCCTTGCAAAGTATTTCTTTTAGTTTAGAGAATATGCAGTCTGCAATATCTGAGGAGTATGCTGATAAGGAATATTTGAACCGGAAGACGGGTAATATGGTGGAAGATGTAGAGAGGATGCTGCGGATAATCAATCACATAAGGACTTTTACGCATAACCAGGCAGATAAAAAGCTGGGAAGTTTTGATCTGAATGAAAGCATCCATAATGCGCTGCGGATGACGGAGGAAAGGCTAAAGAAACATAGAGTGAAGATTGAGGTTGATCTTCATCCTGATCTGCCAGTTGTTTTAGGTAACGTATATAGTTTTGAGCAGGTAATATTGATACTTTTATCCAATGCCAATGATGCTGTGGAAGAGAAGGCTATAGCAGCAGGAAAAGATTATCAGAAGAAGGTATGCCTTCGAACTGAAAAAAGGGGAAAGGAAGTGGTAGTGCTGGTTGGAGATAATGGAGGAGGAATTCCTGACGGGATCATGGACAAGATCATGAAGCCTTTCTTTACTACAAAAGAAGAGGGAAAAGGCACCGGATTGGGGCTTTCCATAGCTCGAGGGATTATCAATGATATGGATGGTACAATAGAAATTGATAGTGTAGCAGATAAAGGCACGATCATCAAGATCAGCTTTATCTCAAGGGATATAAAAAAATGAATTTGCATGTATTGATAATGGATGATGACAAGCGGATAACCATTGAGCTTCAGGAATATCTGCAAAGACAGGATTTTGAAGTGGATATTGCTAATGATGCAGAAACAGGGCTGGCTAAGATCATAAAACATAAACCGGATATACTTTTTCTGGATATTATGCTGGGTGAAGCTAACGGGCTGGAAGTTCTGGAAAGATTAAAGAAGCAGTATCCGAAACTGGAAGTGATCATGATAACCGGGCATGGAGATATGGATACTGTGATAGAAGCCATGCGTCTGGGGGCATTTGATTTCCTTAAGAAACCATTTAAGCAGATAGAAGCAAAGATAGCTATAGGTAGAACCAGTAAATTTATCTTAATGCAGCAGGAACTGCAAAAGTATCAGGAGCAGAATTCATTGATTTCTCTGGAGCTGGAAAACAAGCTGGAACGGGAATTCATAGGCGAAAGCAGACACATAAAAAATGTTCTGGATAATGCAGTGAATGTTGCGGGATATGAAGTCAATGTATTGATCACAGGTGAAAGTGGTACTGGAAAAGAGATAATTTCGCGAATAATCCATTATTCCAGCAATAGAAAGAGAAAGAGTTTCTTTCCAATTAACTGCTCTGCTATACCCGAAACTTTGATGGAGAGCATTTTTTTTGGTCACAAGAAAGGTTCTTTTACCGGAGCAGATGAAGATCGTAAAGGGATATTTGAGCTGGCAGATGGAGGCACGCTTTTTCTGGATGAAATTGCTGATATGCCGGTGGAGCTGCAATCCAAACTGCTGCGAGTTATCGAAGAAAAGAAGTTCAGGCGAATTGGCATGGAAAAGGATATTGCTTCAGATGTGCGCATTGTGGCAGCAACTAATCATGATCTGGATGAAGCTATTAAAAGGGGAAGTTTCCGTTTGGATCTTTATCACAGATTAAATACTATGGTGATAAATATTCCTCCTCTGCGTCAACGGAGAGAAGATATCAAGCCCCTGGTAAATCATTTTTTGCACCAGTTCTGCCATAAGAACGGTAGGATAGTGCCACAGATAAGCGATGAAGCCATGCAGCTACTAAATTCCTATGATTTCCCAGGAAATGTGCGAGAACTGAAAAACCTGATTGAAAGAGCTTTGATCCTGGCAAAAGGAAGTGTTCTTACAGCAGAGAATTTTCCTGTATGCGGTCAGGGGGTAGCTTTGCAATTACAAGAGCCAGAGAGTTATAACTTAGAAGACAATGAGACGAGATTGATAAAAGCTGCTCTGGTAAAGACGGCTGGGAATCAGACCCAGGCAGCGGAGTTATTGGGAATTTCTCGTCATACTCTGATCAGGCGGCTGGAGAGGTGGAGGGTCAGTGAGTCTTGAGTCGTGAGTCGTGGAGTCGGGAGTCGGGAGTCGGGAGTCGGGAGTCGGGAGTCGGGAGTCGGGAGTCGGGAAGAGATACGAAGGTTATATATTAACTACTCAAGTTTCGCATATGTAAAAGCCTCTCATAA
>JAVCCT010000306.1 GCA_030765325.1 Candidatus Stygibacter frigidus
TAAATATTCCCTACGGGAAAAATGTCAATTCCCTGAAATTGACAAATATGATGAATATGTGCACTTTTTGACAGAAAAATACGCAAATCTGCAATGATATCAATTACTTAGGTTGAACAGTCTCGTAAATAATAGCTGAAAAGTTTCAACTTGAAAGAAACTGAAAGCTGATGATAAACAAAAGTTTAATGATTTTATTCCATTAAGAAGTAAAATCAATTATTTGATTTATCTTCCTTGATCATTTTTTTATATCCTGTTTTTAATTCCTTTTTTATTTCTGGTAACCTTCTGGCTTTCGGTAAATCTTCTGGATTCTTTCCCACATTTTTCTTAACCTGTTCTCTAATTTCTTTTCCTACTTGGAAATGTGCTCTCTCTAAGTTATCTTGACCCACTATCTTCATGTTTTTTATTTTTTCTTCTGTCATCACTACCCGAAACAAATTGGCAGCCAACTCAGTTCTACCCATATAATCATATAATTTTTCTTTTTTGATTCCTCTTCTATTTGCTAATTGATAATTAAACATATTATATAATCCTCGATATCCAGCATTTTGAAATCTTGGATAATTATTTACTTCACCTTGTTTAGCTGCACTTGCCAAAGCTCTATTTCCGTCCTTTAATTCTTCACGAAATACGAATCTTTCTATTTCTTCATTTCCTTGAATATATAATTCATATTTTCTTGTCATTTCAGCAAAATACAATTGTGCTTGAGCAACTGCTTCTTTTTTGGGATCAGCATTCATTGCAATTAAGTAACAGGCAAATCTTGAAAGCTTGTAATCCATTTCTCCTAGATTGGTTTCCTGTTGGATATTCTCATATGGATCAATATTCATGTTCATCATTGCTTTTGTCGCTCTGTTAATTACTTTGCTGAAGGATTTAATGTCTGGATAGGTAAGTGTCTTCATCAAGTCACTTCCCCACCAGTATTTATATCCATTTTCATTCGATAAATCCTCAAAGGTTACATCACCCAAATCAGATATCGATTTCAACTCATTCATCATTATTCTCCTTTATTATTTCTTTCAAAAAAAATATTGGTATTTAATGTGTCAATCTTTATTCATCATTCATCAATATCTTCTCTCCTCAGCTCTAAATGCCTTCTCTCCACTCAATTCTATCAATTTCTCATCAACTACTTCAAAATGAAAATCATCAGGCATTTAACGTTCAGTATTCATGCACTTCATCTATATTTAATTTGTTTTAATATAAACTAATCGTTTGTTTTTTTTTGTAATTAATGACTTGAATTCACTAATATCATTGGTATAAGACATGCATGGATTAATCTTTTTTTTGATTAATTAAATTCTTCCTATTTTACCAGATTTACATTAATGCTGTTTTGCAATCTGATTATTTTTCACTATAGATGACCATTATCAGTCAGTTCTCGGCTCACGTCTCACGACTCAGGACTCACGATTTAATTATTTCCTTGCTTTTTTTCTCGCCTCATTCTATTTTGCCAAAAAATATTGAAAGGATATTTATGTTACAAAGAGTTACTGACCCCAAACAGCTTAATGATGAACGGGATTTTGATCGAGCGCTAAGACCTCGGCGACTGGCTGATTTTATCGGGCAGCCCCAGATCAAGGAAATTCTGGATATATCTATCCAGGCAGCAAAGCTTCGCAAAGAGCCTCTTGATCACGTTTTGCTTTATGGACCTCCCGGGCTGGGCAAAACTACTCTCTCTCACATTATTGCCAATGAACTGGGAGCTGAGATCAAAGCATCTTCTGGTCCCGTGCTGGATAAACCCGGCGATCTTGCCGGTATCCTTACTAATCTGCAACGACATGACTGCTTTTTTATAGATGAAATTCACCGCCTTAATCACGTGGTGGAAGAATATATGTATCCCGCAATTGAAGATTTTGGTATGGAGATCATTATAGATAGTGGCCCCAGTGCCCGAACTCTTAAGATTGATCTGGAACCCTTTACCCTGATCGGCGCAACTACCAGGGCAGGACTGCTTACCGCTCCGCTTCGTGCCAGATTCGGGCTTATATTGCGGCTTGATTATTATGATCAGGATAGCATTCTGAAGATCATCAAACGCTCAGCCGGGCTTATGGAAATCCCCATTGATGAGCAGGGTGCAATAGAAATAGCGAGACGCAGTCGCGGAACGCCACGAGTGGCAAATAGATTACTACGGCGCGTACGAGATTATGCTCAGATCCGTGGTGATGGTGTGATTGATGAAAGTATTGCTTTGAAAGCTCTTAAAATGCTGAATGTGGATGATTCTGGTCTGGATGAGATGGATAAACGTATCCTCGCCACAATTATAGATAATTATAATGGCGGACCTGTTGGGCTTAAAACATTGGCAGTGGCGGTTAATGAAGACCCTGGCACGATTGAGGAGATCTATGAACCCTATCTAATCCAGCAGGGCTTCCTGGATCGCACTTTGCAGGGAAGACGTGCCACTCCGAAGGCGTATAGACACTTAAATCGTGATATTCATAACGCTCAGTATTCCCTTTTTGATGATACTGATGAGTCTTGAAATCTGGCATCCCCCTGTTTTTATCAATTCTAACAGGTCTAAATAGTTGGAGCTAATGGAGATAATATTTGTTGAAAAAGGTCAACCATTCGGGAGGTCTCCGACCATCCGGAAGGTTTCAGATGGGAGGTCTTGAACAAAGCTAAGTTACCTTCTGGATGGTCGATAGACCTCCCGAATGGTGACGACTAATGCACTACAAAATTATCAAGATAAGTTACTGAAGAGTCTTGAAATATATTGACGTAATTAGCTTAATAAAATTTTTAAATCCTTTGTGGGCGATTAGCTCAGTTGGTTAGAGCGCTACGTTGACATCGTAGAGGTCACTAGTTCGAATCTAGCATCGCCCACCATTATCTTTTGATACCGGAGGTTATGTGAAACTTATCGTGCTTGGCTCAGGTAATTGGGGCACTGTTCTGGCGAAACTTTTCTCCGCCAAAAATAATGTTCATTTGTGGACTATTAACGAAAAGGAAGCACAGTTTATCTGCTCCCATAAGGAAAGTCCTCTGCTTAGTAATTTTAAAATTCCAGACAATATGGTAGTAGAAGAAAAATTCACATCTTCTATTGAACCCGATGATATTGTTATAGTGGCTATTCCTTCTCGCAAAATGGAAGAGCTTATTTTGGAATTTAAACAGCATGGTTATTATAAATTCATTTTCGTAAATGCTTCCAAGGGCGTGGAACATACTACACTCACTACAACTTATGAAACTGTTCGCACTCACCTGCCTGAAGTGAAATTTGCTAATCTTTCAGGTCCCACGATCGCTCGGGAATTGGCTGAAGGACTGCCGGCAAAAGCTATTCTTTCTTCTAAAGATGTTTCTTTGCTGCTGCAATTGCAGGAAATTCTTGATAATGA
>JAVCCT010000381.1 GCA_030765325.1 Candidatus Stygibacter frigidus
ATATCATTGATACGTGAAGTTATCGGGAATTCATCGATGATACCAACTACATACTGCAGAATAAGTGCAGCATCATAGGCTTCCACAGAACCATTTCCATCCACATCTGCCAAGTTTTCCGGGAAAGGATCAACTGGAGTCGGTATACCCACTGTATATTGTAAAACCATTGAAGCATCATAAGCTTCTATCGCACCATTACTGTCCACATCACCATAAGTAACATTATTTGGGTTATAATCTGGGAATCCATTCCAGCCATAGGCACCCATATCATTTTGAGTACCATCCAGATCATTATATACAACATCAGGATCGCCGGCATCAATACACTCGGAGCCAGCAGCAATCTGCCAATTAGCATTCATCCCATCAAAACCTGATCCAGAGCCTTCAGATGGAGCTACAAACATAGGGTCAGCATCAATATTACCTTCACCAGTGTAACCACCTGAAACACAGGAATACGTTACCGTAGCAGTACTGGCAATAACAGCAAATACATTTCCTTCGCTCTGAACAATACAGTTTATCAGGGTCGGATTAGAATTAAAGAGCAGGAAAGCTCCATTAACACCGACATTATTGGCAATAGTATTATTAACCAGAACTGGCGTTGAATTTTGCTTGATGCTAAAAGCACCAGCAGTACCAGCAGTATTATTAACTATAATATTATTATTGATATTGGGGAAGCAATTCGTCATTGAAATTCCACCAGTCAGTGAAGTGCTGGTATTATTAGCAATCAGGTTACCAGAAATTTCAATATCCATGACATCTAAAAGCTCTATAGCCGCACCCAAAGAAGAGCCAGTATTGTTGTGAATAAGATTATTAATGATATCACAATCAGAGTCATCAATATATATAGCAGATTCTGTGGCACCAGAGATTTCGCACCAGGCAATAATATTTTCCTGCTCACTATCTTTGATATGAATCCCAGTCCAATCACTTTCTGTACGGAATATAATCATTTCAGAATCTCTGGCATCCGCAATTAATTGACCTTTGACCATGAATTCTGCTCCATTATCCAGAATAATTTCAGTTCCTGGTTCTATCACCAGCAGATCATTAGGATTGACCGTGATATCACCAGTAGCCAGATATGGTCCCAGATCACTGTGCCAAATACCAGATACAACACCTTCTGCTGTGGCATCTTCTGTAACGGTGATATAATCTGGAATGGTAACTTCGTCATATTCACCTTCCATTCCAATTCTGAGAGTTACATCATAGGTTCCAGGAGTATCATACAAGTGGTAGGGATTTTCATCTGTGTAATCATATACACCATCACCATCAACATCCCATTCCCATGATTCAATACCATTGAGAGGATAAGATACACTTGAGAATTGAACAGCCAGAGAAGCAGGTCCTGTCTGAACATTACTGCCAACACCAGCAACAAGTCCAGTTAATTGAGCTTGTGCAGCACCTAAAATAGCAGTATTACCGCTATAAGTTTGAACTATTGCTACAGCAGTGAGATCTTCTATTTCCCAGGCAGTATTCATAGGAAAACTGTAACTATATGTGCCAGTTTCGCCAATGCTTGTCAAATCAAAATTTTCATTAGCATAACCAACTACTGTACAAAAATATACAGCATCCTGATACCACTTGATGATATAAACAATCTTGTTATTAGTAGTTGTAATATCACCAGTAACTTCCACATTAGCTTGCACCAAAAGATCTCCGGTGGTATCAAAACCAAGACCTGTCTGGATTTCCACAGGACTTTCATCATCAACCAATTGATTATACATATTGATGTAGGAATTATACATAGTGGTTCCACCACCACCAACTATATCTTCTGAGCCACCCCATTGAGCGTGAGGAATTCCACCCACTCCATACATAGAACCTCTGGCACTATAGCCAGGACTGGGCCAGGCGCCGTCACCCTGCCAAATCAGGGGAATATAAAATTCTGCATCAGGGTCATTTTCCACATCCAGCAATCCTTGCCGAGCTGATGGGCAATAACCTCACCATGTCTGGGTGAATACTTCACCCACAACCCACATCTGCGTAGCAGATAGAACGGAAAACAATGTTAACATTAAAGAAATCAGCAATACTTTTTTCATAATAACTCCTTGAATTATTTTAGTAATATCATCTTGTGTTCAGAAGTTTGAACACCAGCTTTTAACTTGGCAAAATAAACTCCACCAGATAAATCAGCTGCATTCCAGACTATCTGATGTTCACCCTTGGGCATTTTTTCATCGACAAGAGATTCCACTAATTGTCCCTTTACATTATAAACTGCAATTTTGACGGCAGAATCTTCTGCTAACTTGTAGCTGATAGTAGTTTCCGGATTAAAGGGATTTGGGTAAACACTAATGATCGTTGTAGCCATAGGGACATCTTGTGAAGTATAATCAATCTGACCAATACGGGTGTTTACAGTTCCGGTGATTTCTACTGGTCTGCTCATTTTGATCTTCAATAGCTCCCCTGAAATTACCTTTGATGATGCGATTGCCAGCTTACCATTGTTCTCGCAGAAGAGAATATCATTGTTTAATGTGATTATCTCATCTATATCTGCCCCAAAATCAAGAGTAGTCGAATAAAACGAACCGGTTACTGAAACCGTAAGGTAACCCTCATTATATTCTGCTAATAATCTTGCAGAAGGAACTTCACCATCACGCAATGTCCAAGGCAATTCGGGAATAATGCCGACTACATAGCTTAAGATAAGTGAAGCATCATAAGCTTCTATGTTTCCATTAAGGTCAACATCAGAGCGTTCTTCACGCCAATCTTCCCAGGGTATCGGATCTTCTGGCAGTATATCAATTCCTACCACATAACTCAATACTAAAGAGGCATCATAAGCCTCGATTTGGTCATTATCATCAACATCACCGTAATTAATAACGTTTGAAGATAATCCTTCACCAGTCATATCAATAAAGAACGTAGGATAAGCTTCCTGAGAGGTTGTCACTATCATAATATCAGAATATTGCATTGCCTGCTGGGGAGCAAACCCAATCTCAACATCTTGAATAGAATGAGGAGCTACACTAAATTCAGCAGGGGCAGTGAACCCTGATGGAGGGAACATCATTCCGGTTAATTCATTGTCTCCATAATTGTATAACTGGATAGTCTGAGTAGCTGTTTCTCCAACCATTGTAGGTTCGAAATCAATTGATTCCACCTGTAAGGGAATAATTGCTTCAGAAATTATCACTCTTGAAGCTTGTAATATCTGATAATTTGGTGATAAAGTCTGCACAAAAACATTAACAGTTATATCATCAATATTATATCCATTAGTATTTATTATATGCTCAAAAGTCCCTGTTTCACCAATTTCAGAAAGATCAAAATCATATTCATCGTAAGAGATCACTGAACAGAAATATTCATCATTCTGATGATTTGTTAAAATGAAAATAACTTTATTATTTGTCGTTGCTATATCTCCAGTAACAGTAATTTCTGCTGAAACACTTTCATAACTGGGATCAAGCAAAAGATCAATTTCCAGGGGACTTTCCCAATTAACCATGACATTATAACGCGTTCGATATTGAGAAAACATCGTAGTTCCACCACCGCCAACGATACTTTCTGTGCCACCCCATTGAGAGTGCGGAATACCTCCTACTCCATATATATTACCCCTTTGAGTGTAATGGGGACTGATATTTGCACTGTCTCCCTGCCAGATAAGCGGGATAAAATATGGTGCTTCGGGATATTCTTCCAAATCTGCCAGCCCTGCCCGGGCTGATGGACAATAACCTCACCAAGTCTGGGTAAACACTTCGCCAACAACCCAATACTGACTTGCTGAAAGTGCAAAACTGATTAATAAAAATAAGGCAAAAAATAGTCTTTTCACTTAACCTCCTACTTCATTAAAATCATTTTATTTGTAATAACTTCATATTCTGCTTGCAATCTATATAAATATATTCCGCTGGGTACAATCTTACCACCAGAATCTGTTCCATCCCACACTATACTGTAATTTCCTGCTTCCTGAATTGATCTGCCATAACTTTTCACTGCTTCACCCTTGATGTTATAAATTATCAGTTCCGATTGAGTTGCATTTGATAGGTGATAGTTTATTGTTGTTTCAGGATTAAAAGGATTAGGATAGTTCTGATCTAATGTAATTGCAGGGAGTATTTCTGTATCTGAATTGCCTACATAATCTTCTGTGCGGAATGTGAAATCCATCTGAACATCATCTATTCCATCAGCTGACCAGAATAAATTCATTCCCACAACTCCTGGTCCACTTGCGTAAATTATTGTAAAATCAATTTTTATCATTGTATCTCTCACAAAGGTGAAAGTCCAGGGGAAATTCGGAAAATGGCATAATGCATCTTCATAATCATGGCACCACATTATTTGCCAGCCATCTGGTAATTCACTGGTTTCCATGTGAATTGTGAAATCCTCCGTACTCCCTGTATTAGTAACATATAGCGTATCTGATACATCAATTATTTGTTCTCCATTATAAGCAGGACCTACCATATTGTACTCAAAGCCGGGGGCAATCTCCAGATCAGCAAACAGCCATAAACCACAGGCAAGTGTAATCAAAATGAATATTTTTTTTTTCATTAAATAATCTCCTTTATTTTTTTATATAAAAAACTTAAAATAAAGTCAGCCTTATATAAACTAACGATAAATTTCTACAATGCAATATTTCCACCTTGAAAATATTCCAATTTTGCACATAATTTTAAACCCTCAGCTGCTGAGCTAACAATTCCCCCAGCATATCCAGCTCCTTCTCCGATTGGATAGAGGTTTTCCGCACCAGTACTATGCCAGTAATCCGTATCCCTGATTATCCGTACTGGTGATGAAGTTCTGGTTTCAGGAGCGATCAGAGTTCCTTCACTGGCAAAGCCCTTATAACGCTTATTCCAATACTTCAAAGCCTGACAAATTGTCAAGGTAATCTCTCGATTGTAAATCTTGTGAAGGTCAGTAGAGACTGTTCCAGGAAGAAAAGTAGAACGGACGGGCATTTTGTTTTTCTTATTAGCAATAAAATCTTCTGCTCGCTGAACTGGTGCCAGGTAACTATCAGTCTGCTGATAGCACTTTTTTTCTATCTCTTGCTGAAATTTCATGCCAGCCAGTGGTTCTTTTCCAAAAACCGCTTCATCCACAACGGTCACTATAGCAGCATTGGCATATTTTCCCTTTCTTTTAGACCAGCTCATACCATTAGTAACTAATCCTTTATTTTCACTGGCAGCATTAACTACAATTCCACCAGGACACATGCAAAAGGAAAACACACTCTTCCCTCCTGCTTGGGCTTTAATCCGGTATTCTGCTGCTCCAGTAAGGGCAATACTGGTTTTCTCACCATAAAACAAATAGTTAATAAACTCCTGTTGATGTTCTATGCGAAAGCCCACAGCAAAAGGTTTAGCTTGCAAAGGTATTTTATCAGCTAACATCCTGAATACATCTCGAGCAGCATTTCCTGGTGCTAATATCAATATTTCTGGTTTGTATTTTTCACCATTGATGGTAATATCTCTCACTTTGCCAAAAGCCACTGTGATGTCTTCAAGTTTATGCTTCCAATTGAATTCACAGCCACTCAGCATTAGAAATTCTCTAATTGCAGACATTATCAATTTTAATTTATCAGTACCAAGGTGAGGATGAGCGTTTATCAGAATATCTGGGTCAGCACCGAACCGTACTAAATATTCAAGCACTTTTATAGTATAATAATCCTGTTTGCGGGAAGTCAACTTCCCATCAGAATAGGTGCCTGCTCCACCTTCACCATTCTGGATATTGCTTTCGCTGTCCAGAATTCCCTTTTGCCAGAATTGCTTAACCTTTTTATCTCTTTCAGTGACCAGCTCTCCCTGGTCATACAAAATAGGTTTATAACCCTTTTCCACCAGTGCCAATGCAGCAAATAATCCGGCAGGACCGGCACCAACAATAACAGGTTGATTATCATGTAGTATTATACCTGGTTTTATATAGGGCAGCTTTTCTTTGTATTCCAGCAAATCAGGATTTACGGGATAATTACCAGAGATTTCTATCAGAGCATTATATTGCCAAACCAAATGATTCCTCTTTCGAGCATCTAATGACTTTCTAATTACTTTCCAGGAAACAATTTCATTCCCGTGTAATTTCAGTTTTCGGTAAATCTCTTTTTCAATATCCTGATTTTGCTCGATAGGAATTGTTATATTTCTTAGAAGCATCATATTATTTTAGTAATGACACTTCTCTGTTTGCGTAATATTATCATTTTTCAGCTTTAAGAAATGTATTCCACTGAGTAATTCCTCCGCATTCCAAATATACTTATGCTCTCCTGCAAGCTGGATTTGATCAAATAATACTGTTACTTTTTGACCCTTTAGATAATATGCGATATTAAAACTGGGATTAAAGGGGTTGGGATATGTACTCATTTTATCAGCTCCCACTCACTTTCGATTTCCATATTATCACCTAATACACCAATAAATGCAGAAACTTTGTTGATATCTACTTCATCAGGAAAATCAAGCCCTATCTCACCTACCCATCCAATATCTACACTATTATTTTTCGCATAAAAATTCCAGATAATATTACCTCCTGAGATTTCTGCTATTTTATAAAGCAATAAATATTCCAAAAATTACAATTATTTCTTCTTTTTCTTCTCTTCGCTACGGGCATGTGCCTGTTGATATACCTATTTCACCTCAAAGATCGATAAATGAGTATGAGACTGTTCAACCTAAGTAATTGATATCATTGCAGATTTGCGTATTTTTCTGTCAAAAAGTGCACATATTCATCATATTTGTCAATTTCAGGGAATTGACATTTTTCCCGTAGGGAATATTTA
>JAVCCT010000150.1 GCA_030765325.1 Candidatus Stygibacter frigidus
TAAGTGGAGGATGGTTCAATTCTCTTTCTGCTCGAGTGGAAGACTATATACCTTATGATATGTATATCACAAAAATAGATTCCTTGAAAGCACTGTGTGATATTCAATTTACCTATATGCCTGGAATTATGACGTTGGATGCTGGACTTAAAGATGCATATCTGGAAGTTGCCGGAAGAACTATTCTGGCTGACAGTCTTGATCTGAAGGGTGACAGCAATGAGATAGACTTCCGGTTTGATCATGCCGTTGCTGATGGAAATGCGGTTCAGGTGGCTGGCAAGCTGCTTAATACATTTAGTTCAGCAATAGGGGTTGATGCTCTATTCAGCGGTGCAGATGTAAGCGTGTTACCATATCAGAATATAATAAAAGGTAAAGGTGATATTAAAGGCAGGATGATGGGGCGCTTTACTGATTTCACAATTGAAGCTGATGCCTATAGTGACAGTCTTGAGCTTGCTGGTCAAATTATTCGTCAGGCAGATGTTTCTGCTGCGATCACTAATAGAGATGTAGAATTCACGCTAAATAAATTAATATGGGAAAATAACAAGCTGGAAGGTACGGGCTTTTATGGATATGACAAGACAATATTTTCTCAGCTGAATGCAGATTATTTGGGTTATACTCTTTCTGATATTAGTATAAAGGGTAAGCTTTCTGCTGAATACAGCAATAAGCCAGATGAACCTTCACAATTGATTCTAAGTGATGTTACAATCACATCTCCCTGGCTGGATATTGATAAATTAGAGCTATCGGTGAATTATGATCATCCCAGATTTAATGTGGAATTGCACAGACTGCATAATGATCTTTCATTGACCGGTGAATATGATCTTGAAACAGAAAGATATATGGCAAATCTGGAATTTAGAAGGTTTCAGCTGGGCAAATCACTTGATATATTCACATTTCCGATCTGCACTGGCAATATAGCATTTCAGGGAGATAACACCACCATTCATACTGACAGTAATCTCAGGTTTTATGATCAGCATTATGGAAACTTTGATGGCAGAGTAACCTCTAAAGCAGATCTTGATTTAAAAAATCAGCAGTACTCGCTGGAATTGCACACAGCCAGAGCAAAATATAATTTTAAGAATCTCAAATTGGATATTATCGCTGCAGGCAACCTGGATAGTATCAGGACTACATATTTTAATCTCAATGACAATATAGACTTGGATGCGACTATCTTTCTCAAGCCCAAACCTGGCTATAAACTACATCTCAGTTCACAAGAACTAAACATTAAAGATATTATGCAATACATCGTGGATTATCGATCTCTGGAAGCCTATAATGGCATGATTTCTCTTGATCTGAGAGCTGACAGTAGAGATCAGGGAGGATTAAACGGAACAATTGATGCCTCTGAGCTGCAATATGGTGAAACGCAGAAGTTATCTGCTGAACTTGATATTAAGGGAGATAACAGGCGAATTGAAATTGAACATGGAAGAATATATAATAAAAATAAGGATGTGGGATTCGTTCAGGGTTTCATTAATTTCTCTCCAGAATTGGAAATAGGTATGCATGCAGACTTACCCAGCTTTGATCTCAGTAAAATATTCCCGGAAGCAAAAGTGACTGGTATTGGAAAAGGTGTTCTTAGTTATAATTACTCCACTGATGGAGCCAGTTTTGATCTGGAAATGGAAGGAGAAAAGTTCAATTATGGAGGCATCTGGGTAGACAATGCAGAAGTTGATATCAGCCAGAAAGACAGCTTGCTGGTGATCAGAAATCTTCATCTCAAGGAAGGACGCGCAAATTATCTGAAAGCTTCCGGCAGCATTGGTTATAATCTCCTTAATTCCAGATCATACCCCGGTAATGATAGACTTAGTGTAGAATTCAGTGGAGATTTGCTGCGCATATTACAAAATAATTTCAGTTATATCAAAGTGGGAAGAAGCAAAAGTGAGATCAATCTCAATCTGGCTATGGGGGAAAATGGCTTTCAGATATATGACAGCCAGGTAGAAATTAAAGGTACAAAACTCCTGCTAAAAGACCAGCAGCAGACCTTTAAAAATATCAATATTGAAATGAGTATTGCCGATAATGTTCTCACAGTGCAGGATTTCAGTATTGATATGGGCACCGGCAAGCTTCTCATGGAAAACAGTGTTGGATATAATGATCAAGACTTATATCTTCATATGATAAATATTGGCCAGATATTACTTTATACCTCCAGAGATGGAGTAGAATTCCATTTACCGCAATATACTGCACCCAATACATCTACTCATCTGGTGATTAAAGGTAGAAATTCTCACTATTTGAGGTTATTTAATGATGAGGGAGAAGCCAAACTGATAGGTGATCTTGTGCTCAGCAATACTGATATTACTTATCCTCCTGATACGGCAAATATCATGAACTGGGTGAATAGTTTTACACAAGATATCAGAGAGAGCTGGAGTACAAAAAAGAAGCAAAAAAAAGTGCAACCTATGGTTGATGATGATATTAATGCTTACACTGGCTTGCCATTTAACCTTGATCTGCATTTATTTGTGGATAACAATGTCCGTTACGTAACATATCCCTTTGAGATCAATTTTGAGCCGGATTCTTATTTATATTTGAATTATCAGGACGATAAATTTTCGATCAAAGATGCTTATTTTAGCTCAAAAGAAGGTGATATTGAGTTAGTGGGTACGGATATGGAAGTGCAAGACATCCTGATCACTTTTAATACCCAGGTGAATGAGATCAGTCTCATGGCACAATTTGAACGTAAAGTCGCTGATGGAACCATGATCCAATTGACCATTACTGATGAGAGAGAAGGGGTATTCCCTAATAATCTCCTAATGACATTCGCCAGTGATAATACTGATGATCAAACTGATACCGAAAAATTATTCCGTCTCCGATATGGCAGGGGGCTTGATGATATCAGTGCCACGGAACGCCAGTCTCTGTTCCAGGATGACCTGATCCAGACGGCAGGTGGAGAAATCGAAAATATCATTCTCGATCCGGTAATTAATCAGTTTGAGCTTTATGTTACCCGTTTTTTGAATATTGATTATTTCCAGATGAAAACCAGTTTCATCTATAATCTGCTTTCTTCTAATAGTGACTTATATGGAAATGCAGAAGATCAGGATAAAAAATATTCTGCTGATGCCCTATTAGAAAACCTGTCATTAAAAGCCGGTAAATATATCCTTGATGATCTTTTTCTCAATTATAATGTTACTTTCCAGAAGATTTATGATACTGATCTGGATGTTGGGATGGGAGTATATCACACAATCTCATTTCGTTATGATATGCCGATGGATATTAAATTTATCTATGAATATCAAATTGATCCCTATGAAATTGACAGTCATCAGTACAGCTTTACCAAAACAATTAAATTCAATAATGTGCAGGATCTGTATTATAAAATATTCTATCCCTATAATTGGCAGAAAAAAGTAAAAGACCAGTACTAAGTTGCTGTTTGCAATTTAAAAAGCGAAGCCAAATTTTAGTAATTCTATATCATAAAATACTTCATAATCATTCGAAGCTTCTTCCAGAAAAAGAATAGATGTCGTGCCTTGATTAAGTATTCCATCTTCACCAGTAAAATATCTACCCATACTCAGACTGAAACCCCAATTGAATCCGCGATAAGAAAATGAACGCCACCCGATTCCAAAGCCAATTCCCCATTTAGTTGTACTATTAAAATCGTTATTTCGATCTCTGCTCTCGAGGAAGGCAAGGCGAGTAAGTCCACTCATAAAGAAGCCGTTAGAGGTATTACCGGTAAAAAGTCTGATCCGGGCATCTGCATAAAAAAGTTTATCAATACCTGAATCATAGTAATCATCATCATAATAATCTTCATAATAATAATCTTCATTATGATGTTTATAGTAGTACCAGGGAAAGTAGATTTCCATCATCGGTTTTCCAAAATATGAAAAGCCACCGCTGAGAGTAGTTGTTTTTTTAGTACAAGTAATAAACCGAACGAGATTAAACTCTACTCCCCAGGTTTTACCTGTTAAAGGGTCATTTTGATACTGATTATAAAGCTCGCCAACCTGCTTTCCGGTTTCTTTGGATATTTTAATTAAAGAGTCAATTTTTGCTTCCTGGGCATTCAAAATGCTTAGAAAGAGAATAAGAATACCTATACAGATCAGTTTTTTCATGCTATCTCCCAGGTTATTAATAACGGGAAAATCCCTCAGGACTTTCCCGTTCCAGATATTCTATTTTCTGATTATTTTAATTCTTTGCTGCTCTACAGGGAACTCTGTAATAATACCCACAAAATATTGCAGTACCAGTGAACCGTCATAGGCTTCCACTACTCCATTTCCATCAACATCTGAGCGGGTGATACGCCATTCTTCCCAGGGAAGTGGGGCTGCAACTCCCGGATCGATTCCCACAAAATACTGCAGCACAATAGAAGCATCATAAGCTTCCACTACTCCATTTGCATCCACATCGCCATACATGATATCACCTGATGAAGGTGCTACAGGAGTAAATAAAATTGCTCGTTCATCTCCCAGAGTATGTGCTGTATCAGGATAGAAATTTGCAAAAGATATCTCCAGACCCTGGGTTTTATCTGGACTTTCAATACCTACACTGGCATAATTTTCTTCCTGATCATAGTTATTTATCTGCTGATACATAAAGATGATCTCACCATCTCCAGTGGCAGTGGGATAAAATTCCGGATCGCGCAGTATTGCCTGAAAATACTGGCGTTGAGTTTGATTATACTCCAGCCGCATATTTTTCCATTCTATCATAAATCTATGATTATCTTCATCATACCAGTAATACACATAACCCTGAGAGAGATCATCCCAGAAGGGACAAACCATACCATCTGGTCCATATCCTGAAGGGAGTGATTTATTTCTGAAGAAGAGGGTTTGAGTATCATCAAATGAAAAATAACCATTTTGACAGACCGTGATCAGATCAAAATCTTCTCCATAATACTGGAAATCAAATGGTAAAGACACCCTATCTATCCAGCCATCATCTGTTTCGTGCATATGTGGTGAATTTAAATATGTCCCTTCACCACCTGAATAAGGAGAAATATCAATCCAGTCATATTCCGGCACTTCAAAATCTCCGCTGTCTTCACTTTCGATCGCCATATAACCATAACTGTCATAAGTAGGGCTTTCTTCATCAATATCTCCGATGGGAATATTGATATGCACTACCTGCACAAGAATACTATTCTTATATATTGTAAGTTGCAAACTGGCTATTTGCCCAGTTATCACATTTGCTGGTAATACTTCAAAAGATGTATTGTTTTCCGCAGTATTTCCTGAATTAATGGAATTATAATCAGATTCTCCATTTAATACCACGGCATTTTCATTGAAGCTGGTTAATATTGCACTCAATCCGCCAGTTGCCAAAGCTCCACCATTATAAAGCTCAATATCAAGGGGGCAGACTATGTTCTGCTGAAGATATCCACCGCTGATATTTACATTATAATCAGAAAATGTCAGTTCAGGTGACCGAATTTCCAGCTCTATCATACTTGAAGAATTACTTAAACTTGAGTTTATATTACAGAAAATCTGACCGTAACGTCCATCTATCCAAAGCTCATCAGCTTGAATATCAAAACTAAATTCTGCTTCATTCTCTCCAGCGATCAGGCTCATTGAAGCCGTACTGGTCAGCAAGGTAAAGAATCCATCATAATTTACTAATTCCAGATTTACGTTACTGGCATTGCTGGCAGAATAATTATGGATAGTAAGCTCAAGCTCAAAATTATCTCCAGCAGAAGGAATAATATCAGTAGTATAACTTACTATTCCCAGATTATCAGCAGCGATCACTTCCAAATCCTCTGTTTGAGGTATATATCCATATTTTGAGGCTGTCACTTCATAATCATCAATCGGCAGCACTACCGGGATATAAGCATTTCCATAAGCGTTTGTGGTGGCTACTGCCAGAATCTCATCATCTGAAGTTACTGCAATACGGAACCCTTCCACCTCATTATCCTCACAGGAAATTGAGACATCAAGATAGTTTTGCCCAACCGGGATTTCACTGGTAATATCAAGCTCGCAGCTCTTTGGCACATCAGTCCAAATATTTAAAGTAGGATCTCCCAGAAGATTATAAACATAAAAATAAAATTGATCGGAATTTGTGGCACCTCCCCAACTGTGACAATAAGGGAAATTATTATAAAGTTCCATCTTTCCACGCAGCATCATGGCAGAAGAGCCCCAGATACCTTCCTCTGTTATTCCCTGATAAATCCCCAGATCATTGCAATTATTAAAAGGCGTTTTGGTATCATGTTCACTGGGTCCAATAAAGGCAATACCACCACGTGGATTTGAGGAAGATCCTGAGATAACCCAGGTTTCACCAAAGCAGGAGGAATAGCTGTTGGTTGCATAATCACCACCGCCACATACAATACTGGTTACCATAGGAAGCATCCAGCCATTATTCAAGGCATTGATATCAGTTATCTCAAACATGTGACCGCCGGATGATCCATTCCAGTAGGAAGCACTTCCAAAGCCACGATAATTCAGAAATGTGTATCCTGTATTTATCAAGTTCCTGAGCTGGGTATGACTACTCTGGCTCGGAGCAATAAACGTATCTACCTGGGTATATGTGAAATCAAGCAGCTTCTCTCCCGCACAGATCACTGTTTCACGTCCCGAGTAATATTCCTGTCCCCAACTATCTTCTATCACGCTCATCATCAAACCTTTAGTGTACCAGGCTGTATTGCTCATATAAGGATTACCCTCATAGTTTAGGATTTTGGATATAGCTGTTGTCAACTGACTGGTATTCTGAATTGAAATTCTTCCCAGTAACACGTCTGGAAAATAATCTATTCCTTCCAGCAGGGAATATTCCAGATCAGTAACATCATTAGGATACATATATCCTTGGCAGTAAAAGGCTGGAACACTGTAACTGCCACTCACATCTCCCACCAGCAGTACATGGTCTGGGGGATAATCCCAGTTATTATATGCATTTTGAATATAATTCTTGATTGCAGTAGTACTGCTACCGGTTTCGGTAGTTGTTGCAATATAGGTGTGATAACCCAGTTTTTGTTTCCATTCAGCTACATTTTCCAGGTATGAGGTAACAGAAGAACGGCTGATAATCAAAAGGCTTCCGGCATAATCATTATCATTACGATAAGTATCTACTCCAAAGATCATCGCTTCTGCCAGTTTATCAAAAGCTGCTGAAGATGGAATATCTCTACCAGTCATAGGATTAGTATTTTCACTATAATCTACAGAAAAATGCAGATCAAGATTGGTTATTAACCGTATTTTTTCTAAAGCCGGATTGTATTGCACAGCAGCTACGCTAATTTGGGCAAAACGGTAATTTCGCATTATCGATGGATCAGATATTGTTACTATCTCGGAAGGATACCATTTATCTGAGCGGTTTGCATCCCAGGTAGACATATCTTCCCAGCCACTGGGTACAACTGGATTATCAATGTCAATTTCCTTTACATCATATGATAGTTTATCTATTTTCCAATTGCCATTTGCAGGTAAAGCAACGCTTTTAGTAAAATGCGGAAGATCTGGATCTCCCACTTTTGCTCCCTGATTCATACCCTCAATGTCCAGAACAGTAAATCTCCCTAAACCAACTGATAACGTTGATTGATTGAGCTCCCCAGGCTCTCCAGTGATACTAAGATCTTCACCAGTAAGATTGATTTCATAACTTTGCAGACTTGTTAAAAATAATAAAAACACTAAAAATAGCATTATTCTTTTCATGGACATGTAGTCCCCCTTTCATAAATACTAAAAACATTTAAGCAATTTTTATTCCCTTTTTTGTTAAATATTTGCTTTTCCCTCCGCAAACCCACGAAATTAAAAAAAAGCTGATAACTAAGTTAAATGTGCACCGCCGGGTATTTTTAGGGGCGTAGATAACGACCGTTATCATAAAATTCAAATATTAAAACAGCAAATCTTGGGTTAAATCATAGTTGATGGTAATTATTAATGTAATGTGAAGATTTTTTAGCCACGGATTACACTGATCAGCACGGATAATGTAATGTAAGGATTTTTTAACCGCTAAAAACGCTAAATTACGCGAAAAAATGTAATGTAAGAGTTTAAGCAACGAACAAAACTAAAAAAACGAACTTTTTGATTAACGATTTACCAGTCAAGTTTATCGAGTTTCTGGTTCCGGATATCGAGCTCCGACTTTTGAAATACCTGTCTGTCAATTTCACCTCTAACCCTCAAATTTTCTATCCCTCATTTTTTTTACTATAGTTCTTCAGTTCGTATTGTTCGTAATTGTTCGTTATTTTAATCTTTTTATTCTCACATTACATTTTATCACACCTTCGTACTTTCTCATCTTCACATCCTTGTTTTTTTTTGGCATCCCCCCGTTTTGAATATGATATTATCTCATAAGACTCTAATAAATAGAGATTTACTTGTTAATTTGTTTTCAAAAGTATTCTTTACCCGCAAGGGTTGAACTATAATAGCCATGGGTGCAACCCATGGGATTAATATACAAAAATACATCCCACCCCTTCCCGTTTTCGGCGAAGCCGAAAACGGGAAGGGGTGGGTACTTCATATAATTTTGAAACCATGGGTTGCACCCATGGCTATTGTTGTAATGCCCATTCAGGGCATTTTTGATGTCAGTGAACATTTTAATTCCGGGGGGGTGTTAATAAAAAAGGCATGTATTGACATTTTCTTGACGAGAAGGGGCGTAATATTGTTTATATCCGCTTAATGAAGGAAAGGGAGAATATATGCAGGTAGTGGGGCGGATATTCAAATATTTATTATTAATATTCTTAAGTATTTTCTTTATAAATATTATAAGTCAATATAAAATAATTATCACTGAGTTGAATTTCAGCGATTATGTAGATGTGCTCATTTCTGGGGTGCTATTTGTGATTCTATATCTAATAATATTATATAAATGGATGGATTTCTGGGAGAGCTTTGCCCATGAACTTACCCATTTGATATTTGCGGTTATAACCTTTAACCGGATAGAAAGTTTTAATGCCACCAAGCATGGTGGAGCCGTGAGTTATAAGGGTAACAGCAACTGGCTGACAAGATTAAGTCCTTATTTCTTTCCGCTATATACGGCGCTATTTTTGATAATTTCATTATTTATTAATGAGCAATTTAAGGTATATTTTGATCATTTGATCGTGATCTCATATTTATTTTTTGTGATAACGCTGGTGCAGCAATTTTCTTATCATCAGAGCGATATTTCCGGGAGCGGATATATTTTTAGCACCGTATTTTTGCTAATAATGAATGGATTGGTATTGCTGTTTCTGGTATATTTTCTGGGAGATAATCTTCATGGATTTATTAAAGTGCTGCAAAATGGGACAGCCTTTAAAAATAATTACTTGACTATAAGCAGGTTATGGAGAAATTTTTAATAAGCGGAAATTAATCGTAAACAGGCGGGACAAAAACGATGAAGAAAGAAACATTTAAGACAGAAGACGGTAAGATTATCTTACGTGTATCTGCGGATGGTAGTCTGGCGGAACTGCGGATCGAAGAAAGTGCTGATCTTGTGAGTGAGGCAGCAATAGCTGACTTACTGGCAAAAGCCGAGATCAAATATGGATTTAAGAATGCGCGTGCAGATGCAGAATCAAAAGAAGTGAAGCGAGAGCCAGGAGTATATTTTCCTGTAGCGATTGCGGATGACACTTCCTTTGAACCAGAAGTTGAGATACTGGTGGAGTCTTTAGACTGTTTATTGTCCCAGCGATTATATTCTCTAAATGATCTTGCCCGGGTTAGATTTATCACAGCAGGAGAGAAACTGGCAAAAGTATCAACGGGGACCGGAGGAGTGCAAAGCCGGAACATATTTGACAGGAAGATAAGAGACCTGGCAGCAGATAAGAATTTCCTGGATACATATCTGGGTGAGAATGTGAATTTTGATACTCGCAGAAATCTGATAGTAGCCACCTGTGATGGCTATGCACTGGTTGAAAATGGCAAAAAGATAAGCATAATTGATAATATATTCCTGCAGCAGGATATTGTGGAAACCGGATATGAAGTGAAGACGAGTCTTACTTTGGAAGGCAGTATATTCAAAAGTGATCTGGTGGTGAATGGTAATCTGAATGTAGGGGGGAAAATAGAAGATTGCAGTGCTAAGGGAATTGTAGTGGCAGGTAATCTAATATGTGAGAGCAGTGAGGATTCATTATTGATCTGCAAAGGCGATCTGGAATTCAGGGAGAAACTGCAAAATTGTGAAGTATATTGCAATGGAAATTTGAAGGGAGCGGGGGGCAGTGAGATATCCGGAGGTAAAATTCAGGCAGGGATTTCTGTAAGTTGTGATCTGATAGGTAGTGAAGATAAGGAAAAAACTATAATAGAAGTAAGTATAGCACCATTTATCAAGGGTATGATGATCCAGCTAAGTCAGGAATTGCGTAAGAAAGACTGGGATCCATCTGATCCATATATGGGAGACCCAATCGTTAAGGAACTAAGCCAGCTTGAGATCAAGTATTCAAAAGTGATACCAGATTTTTTGAGTCATAATCGTGAAAAAAATAAAATTATAAGTCGAGAAGGGTTTAATCTGGGAGTTTCATTAAGGATATTTAATTTAAGTTGGGAACTTGATTCTGGAACAGAAGAGAAGGAATTTGCCCTGGAGCAGTGATCAGGACAGAATCATTAAAGAAATATTTTGACAAATATCGGGTAGCAAAAAAGGTCTTTTAGGAAATTCGAGGGATAACGGATTTTCCTTAAAAGAGTCAAAGGAGTGTGAACAAATGAGCGTAAAAGCGGTTTTGGGTTGTATGTATGGTGATGAGGCAAAAGCTAAGATGGTAGATTTTCTGGCAGAATCAGCAGATATAGTAGTCAGATTTCAGGGTGGCAGTAATGCCGGTCATACAATCAAGCATGAAGGCAAAAAGTACGTATTGCATTTGATCCCCTCAGGGATATTATATCCAGGCAAGAAATGCGTTATTGGTAGTGGAGTGGTGGTTGATCCACTGGAACTGATCGCAGAAATGTCGGCTCTAAAAGAAAAGGGTATTGAATTTGAGGGCAGGTTTTTTATTGATCCCCGGGCAGCAGTGATCCTTAAATGGCACAGACAGCTTGACAGCCAGGGAGAAAAGACACTGGGTACAAAGAAAATTGGGACAACTGGCAAAGGTATTGGACCCGGATATGCTGATGCAGTTTCCCGAGTAGGGATCAGGTTTGCTGATCTATTGCATCCCGATTATCTGGAGCAAAGATTATTATCTCTGGCGATATTTCATAATATAGATGAAGATGAAGCAACGGTGATGAAGGCAGAATTGCTGGAAGCAGCAGAGAAATTGAAACCATATATCACTCAAATACCATATATGCTTGCCAAAGCTCAGGAAGATGATCAAGATATCCTATTTGAAGGAGCACAAGGCACACTGCTTGATGTGACTTTTGGTACTTATCCCTACGTGACTTCCTCCCATGTTTCTGCTGGTGGTATTGCTGCTGGGAGCGGAATCAGTCCAGGCTCAATAGAGGAAATAATTGGCGTTTTCAAGGGCTATTATACCAGAGTTGGAGAAGGTCCA
This sequence comes from Candidatus Stygibacter frigidus, assembly GCA_030765325.1. Lineage (GTDB taxonomy): Bacteria > Cloacimonadota > Cloacimonadia > Cloacimonadales > TCS61 > Stygibacter > Stygibacter frigidus. The sequence goes on from JAVCCT010000150.1 coordinate 11,690, forward strand.
TTTCCCACAGAACTCAAGGATGAAACCGGGGAATTGATCAGGAAGCGCGGAAATGAATTTGGTTCTACAACTGGAAGACCCAGACGTTGTGGCTGGTTTGATGCAGTAAGCTCACGATATTCCGTGATCTTAAATGGCGTAACCAGCGGAGCATTGACCCTTTTAGATGTATTAAGTGGATTTGAGACTTTGAAGATCTGCGTTGCCTACAGAATAAATGGAAACCGGGTGACTGAATTTCCGGCACATGTTACAGAATTTGATGGATTAGAAGCCGAATATCTGGAGCTTCCGGGTTGGAAAGAAGATATATCCAAACTGCGTAATTATAGTGATTTGCCAGAGCAGGCAAGAAATTATGTAGAGACAATTGAGCATCTTCTTTCGATCAGGGTAAAATATATCTCAGTAGGCGCTGAGCGTAATCAGACGATAATCCGCTGATGAGGGAAATAATATCTGGCATCCTCCTGTTTTTTATCAATTCTAACAGGACTATCTAACTGGAACTAATGGAGATAATATATGTTGAAAAGGGTCAACCATTCCGGATGTCTCCGACCATCCAGAAGGTTTCAGATGGGAGGTCTTGAACAAAGCTAAGTTACCTCCTGGATGGTCGATAGACCTCCCGGATGGTGACGACAGATGCACAACAAAATTATCAAAGACAAATTCTAAATAATTCCGGGGATGCTATTTAGAAAAATATATCTTGACAGTGGGGGGAGGGGCAAGGAATTTGCAACTTCATAGATTGTATGTAATTAGCAGAAAAAGAATATAGAAAGATATAAGGAGATGGCATGAAGAGAACTTATCAGCCACATAACAGAAAACGGGTTAATAAGCATGGTTTCCGCGCCAGAATGGCAACGAAGAGCGGTAGAAAGATATTGTCCCGTCGTCGTGCAAAAGGAAGAACACGTTTAACTGTAAGCGATTAATGCGCTTTATAAGATCGACAAGAGA
>JAVCCT010000048.1 GCA_030765325.1 Candidatus Stygibacter frigidus
AGGAATTTTTTGATCCGGAAAATAACCTATCAGATATATCAAATTGCTATAATGGGCTTGGTAATATTTATTATGAATTAAAAAACTATGAGAAAGCGCTAAAATATTATAATTTGGCAATGGATATTGATAAAGAACTAAATTCTAGTGACTATCTGGTAGTAAAACATAATATTGGCATAATACATTTTTTGCAGAATGATTATAGTCAAGCCTGGGAGATCTATCACAGCATCCTTGATGAATTACCTTCAGAAAATTTAGGACTAAAAAGGCATGTTCTAATTGATTTAAGCGCTCTCTGTCAAGAAACTGCCGAATATGAACAGGCATTAGCATATATTGATCAAGTTATTGAGCTTTGTCGGAATAATTTTCCAGTACATGATCTGATTTCACCTCTTTGCTCAAAAGCATTAATACTTGTTGATAAAGAGAGATTTGACGAGGCTGAATTGATATTTGAGGAAGCAGAAAAGTCAGCCTTGGCATCTGAAAACCTGGCAGATATTAACGAAGTATATAGAGGGATTGTAAAACTTTATAAAAGTACTAATGATCTTGAAAAATTAGTTAACTATTATGAAAAATTATTTGATGTAACTCAAAAAATGAACCAGTCTGATCAGATTAACAAGGTAGAAGAATTCGAAACCCAGCATCAGATAAATCTATATAAAGAGCAGAGCAAAATATTATCAGAAAAAAACCGGTTAATTGCCGAGCAGAATAAGTATCTGAAAGACTCAATGCAAAATCTTGTTACAAAAGACAAAGCTCTGGAAAATAAACTTAAAAAAGCGCTTCAGACAATAAATAAGAAAGATGCCCTGCTGGCAGCTCATCACCGTCTGGCAGCTATTGGTGAAATGATCGCCATCATTGCTCATCAATGGAAGCAGCCGCTTAACATCATCAGCAGTATGGTTTTCAGTATCAAGGATGCCTATCATTTTGATGAACTCACAGAAGATATCATCAATGAAAAAACCAAAATGATAGATGACCTTATTCAGTATTTATCGCAGACCATGAACGATTTCAGGAACTTTTTTAAAGAACAGAATAATGTAGATTTTAAGGTTTCTGCTGCTGTGGAAGGAGCAGTCTCACTGCTTAATTATGCACTTGAACAAGAGAATGTAACCGTGAAGATTGATCTGGAAAATGATTTTACAATTAACGGTTCGCAAAATGAGCTTACCCAGGTCTTTCTGAATCTGATCAATAATGCCCGTGATGCCTTTAAGGAAGAAAATATTACTCAACCCAATATAAAAATAACATTAAACAAAAATCCTGATCATTACCTGATCTCCGTATATGATAATGGTGGACCAATACCGGAAGAATTATGTGATAAGATATTTGATGCTTATGTGAGCTCAAAGGGTGAAAAGGGTACTGGACTGGGCTTAAATATCTGCCAGACAATAATAGAAGACCGCTTTCATGGGAAAATATATTTTCAAAACACCTTGGATGGGGTAGCCTTTAATATTGAATTTCCTAAAGATAAAAACTCAGCAGATATTCTTATATAACTGCAAATTTTCTAAACTATAGCAATTTAACTTGACTGATTTTTCTTATATTTGTTTTTTTTAATTAATTATCTTGGAGGTAATCAATGGATAGAATTATTGCTGCCTGTGGACTTATATGTTCAGAGTGCCCAGCTTATCTGGCGCATCTTAATGACGACGATGAATTACGCCTGAAAGCATCCCGGGAATGGAGTGAAATGTACGGAGCAGAAATTCCACCAGAAGCTATTAATTGTTCCGGTTGTATGGAGGAGGGGATCAAAATCTCGCATTGTGATGAATGCAATATCAGAAATTGTGCCCTGCTCAAGCATATTAGTAATTGCTCAGAATGCGTGCTGTATCCTTGCGAGATGGTAGAAAAATTTCATCAAAACGTACCGGATGCCAAGAAACTCCTTGATGGGTTAGCTCCAGATAACTTCTAATATTAAACCGCTTACCAAATTTAAAGATTAATGAAAATTATTACTCTTTTGATATTTATTTGTGCTGTTTTTATTCTTTATGGTGCTGATAATGAGCCGGATTCCACTTATACGATCCAGGGCAGAGTTTTTTTTAATAAAAATATCACTGTCACTGTAACCTGCCTTACTAAAATAGAATTTGAGGAAGAATTACCAGCTAAGTATTTTTTTGTAAAAGAATTAACTGATCTTGATAGAGAGCGAGGTTACGTCGATTATGTGATCAGTGATATCCCCGAAGGGAAATACCTGATATTTGGCTTTCAGGATAAGAATGAGAATGATAAACTGGACAGGATACTTTTTGTTCCTAAAGAACCCTGGCATATCTATGGACTACCAAGACCCACAAAAGGTAAACCTGATTTTGACAAACTCTCCATTTATATTGATAAAGACATTCCTGATTTGGAAATGCAATTGCAAAACGGATTTTGATATTATTATAGTCTGAATTTATTCCACTCAGTATATACGGCTTTCACCGTCTCAGGATTAGCACCAGCCCCAAATTCCAGTTGAGCTATTATCCCACCCGATGGAAGATATAATTTTTCTGCAATTGTGTGCACTGCATTTATACCTGCCTGAGGATCTTCATCTGGCAAAATATGCTGCCGGTCTATCTCTCCCCAAAAGGTAATTTTGCCCTTGCCAATCTGAGCCACTTTATCCAAATCCATGCAAAATAATTGAGAATTAAGCGCATCAACTCCGATCTCGATCAGGTCGGGAATAATATCCTGAATGTAGCCATCTGAATGCATAAACACAAATTTACCCTCAGCATGTGCCATTTCACAATATTGTTTATATATAGGTTTAAAATAATATCTCCACATCTCAGGGTCGATCAACAGTGCATTTTGTGCACCCCAGTCATCCATAAATCCTATGGCATCAACCTTGCTGTGCACCCAGATTTCCAGCTCCTTAAGATAAAAATCATTGATCTTTTGTAATAACTGCCTAAATCCCTGATCCGGGAAAAGTATATCAAGATATGAATTTTGTGAACCTCTGATAAACTGGTAGCGTTCCCACGGTCTGGGACAAATATTTGCTTTCACAAAAAGGTCTGTCTTCTAATAATATCCAGCAATATGGTCATAAGCTTTTTTCTTTTGCTCTCCCACAGGAAGCTGTTCGTAGGGTGGTTTTATCTTATCCCAGTCACTAATATCATTCAAAAGCGGTTTCCTCACTTCTCCAATAATACCATCACGGATATTCTCAAATTCACAGCCCCATTCATCAATATAAGTTCCCTTTTTATATGGGTCACCCTTTGCCTGGATTGAAGGAGAATAAAAAAAATCAGGAGATGTGAAATCACCGGGGTAATTGTCTGCTAAAAATCTTATTGTCTCAGGATATAGATCAGATGCGATTGGCAAAAGCCACAGGTCACGTGGTAACCTCTGTGGACTTTCAAATTTGAGTGCTGCTTTTACTATACCCCGCGGATCTGACATCAGTTACTAAAAAATTCTCTACCGACAGTTAAATAAAAATCTTCTTTTATCTCATTCACAGGTCCTCTGCGGCAATAGCCCACCTCAAAATAATATCTACTCGAAAGCTGGTATTTGGTAGTAAAATCCAACTTCCAGATCTCATCCTGATCCTGCGAAAGCATTATCTCTGTGCCCCAGTCATTACGCGAAAGCAGAATCCCTGTTAAGAAGCTCCAATTGTCGTAAGTAACTTTGCCCACATAATCTTCATTTTGAATTTTCACTTTATTGAGTCGCATCCCCATCAATATCCCATATACAATATAGCTCCCATCATTTGATTCATCACCATAAAAATTATGGGCATAAAGATCATAATTATTCACGTAATCTAAATCGCGATTGTCACTTTTGAAGCTGATATTCATAGCCGTACCAAGTCCCAGCCGGGAAGAGAGATTTAATAAATCAAACCTTCCGGTGAATCTATAAATCCCATATTTTGTGCTGAATTCTTTTAATACGGGACTGTAATCACTTATGCCAAGCTTAAATCGGGATGGACCTGCTATCAGGGTATATCCCAAACTAAATACCAGACAGAAAAGAAGGATTTTTTTCATTCGTACCTCTGGATTTTTTTATTCCACAAAGCTGCCAGTTCCGGCAGTTTGATAATGATCTTTTCAAGTTCTGCAAAATTTATTGTCTGCTGACTGTCACACACTGTCTTATCTGGTTGAAAGTGGGTTTCCAGGATAATACCATCTGCTCCGGCAGCCGCTGCTGCCCAGCTTAATGAACGCACCAGTTCTCGCCTTCCTCCGCTGTGCGAAGGATCAATAATCACTGGATATGGTGATAATTGCTGACAGATACTAACAGCGGAGATATCAAGAGTATTTCTTGAATGCATGCTGTCATAAGTTCTAATACCTCTTTCACAGAGTATAATTTGATCATTCCCGGCAGCTTTTATATGCTCTGCTGCCAGCAGCCGTTCATCATAAGTGCTGCTCATCCCCCGTTTTAAGATCACTGGCTTATCAATCTCTCCCAGTCTATTAAGTAGTCTGTAATTATGCATATTGCGAGTGCCCACCTGAAAAATATCTACATATTCTGACATTAATTGCACATCTTCTACAGAAACCACCTCTGATACAGAGACCATATCAAGTTCATCTGCCACTCTTTTGATGATCTGCAAGCCTTCCTCACCCAGTCCCTGAAATGAATATGGTGAAGTTCTCATCTTATATGCGCCACCCCTGAACATTCTCACACCAAGTTTCTTCACATAGCTGGCAACTTTATAAAGGTCTTCATAATTCTCAATTGTGCAGGGTCCTGCTATGGTGGTAAACCAGTCACCACCAATCTTGTGCCCCTTCACATCAATTATTATTCTCTTATTTTCAATCATACAACATATCTCCCGGTGATAATTTCTTTCAGTACTCCATACTGCCAGGTCCGGTCTGAGACAAAGAAATTGGAAGCATTAAAATGGGCAATGATTTCTCTCACAATTATTCCTCCAGCCATTAGCAAAGCCTTACTCAACGGATTAAAAGCGATTCTCTCTAATACCTGATCCTCAGGAGTATTTGCAATTTCACTAAAGAGCTTATCAAGTTGAACTTTTGTGATTTGATATTTATGCACCTTATTCTCATTATACACCGTCATATTCTGCAGCATGGCAGCCAGTGAGGTTACCGTCCCCCCTATCCCAACCAACATAGTCCCCGATGGTATTCTAATCGTGATCAGATTCAGTTTAAGCCTAAGATATCCCACTTCCTGATATGCTTCATCACCAAACCTGTTATGAAATCTCCTGATCCCCAGATCTATGGACTGAATGTCTCTTATTTCACCTTTCGTAATTAAGGTAAATTCTGTACTCCCTCCCCCAATATCAAATAATAGTATATTTTCATGCGTAAATTCATTTATATTGGCAATACCATTCAGTCTGGCTTCTTCATCTCCGGTGATCAATCTGAGCGGTATTGAATATTCCTTCTCCAGCCAATCTTCCAGTATATATCTATTTTCTGCTTCCCGCAGAGCACTTGTGCCAATTAATACTGGTTCGGCATCATATTTTTCTGCTATAGTGATGTATTCTCTAAGAATATTCTTTACTCTATCAATTCCATCTTTACTGAGATTACCTGCTTCCATCCCTTCTGCCAGGGCAGATATCCGGTTCAATCTCTTAATAATATGATATTCTCCAGTATCTATCTCTGCCAGCAGTAATAGTACGTTATTGGTTCCAATATCTATCAGACAATAGCGGTTTGTCATTAGCGATATGAATAGATAAGTTTCAGGTTCTCTGCCTGCCAGCCCTTTTTCTCTTCTATCCACCGTTTTTCAAATTCAAAGATCAGATCGCGACTGGGCAATATGTTCCAGTCAAGATCAGCTGGAAACTGGGAAGCATGCACAAATGCCGTCTCATAGGGCGATTCCTTTTTGCGGGAATCAGTTATCCACAGATTTCCATCCATCTTTTTCATGAAGCGCAAAAACCCAAATTTCTTATCATTATGAAATGAATAACAAATTCCTCTTTCCAAAGATTTATCAGGTTCTGTCTGCAAAAAAGGTAATAATCCCGGAACCAGATAGCCGGAAGTGAACATATCAGTCTCATTACGTAGCGAGTGAGCCACATTTTTAAAAGCCAGGGCTTCCACCCGGCAGCCTTTATTCTGCAAAGCTCTCACCACCTGAACAAAATCTCCATCGCCGGTGATCAACAGCACACTATCAAGCCTCTCTGATTGCAATAGAGCATCCACAGCCATATCAAGATCAGCATTTGCCTTGCCAAATCGATTCCCATGCTCATCAGTAAACCAGCGCACCGCTTTCACGATCACTTTATATCCAAAATCCCTTAATACTGAATGAAAACTATATGATTTTTGTCTGTATTCATAATTTGTCTTTGCCTGCTCTTCATCAAAAGCCACATAGGCATTTAATCTGATTGCCTCACCATTATTTCGGCAGGCAAATAACCGTAAAATATCATATTGCATCCCATATCCACCATTCTGAGCTATATTAGATACATCTACATAGACTCCAACTCTCATCGCAGAACTCCGTTCCATCATACCTCCATTTTTAATAATTTGAATTCAAATTCTCTTTTAATTAACACTCTCATTTCATTTAAAATCTTGTCTCCAATCCAAAATGAACTATCCCCTCCAGGGGATTTTTGAAACCATGAGTACCATTGGGCACAGCAAAATCAAGGATCAGTTGACCCAGCGGGGTATTAGTTCGCAAGCCGCAGCCCATGCTGTATATAGTTTCATTCTCATTATCCAGACTTTCGATATTTCCCACATCTATATTTATTGATATCCTTGCCTCATTACTTAAAATATATCTTAACTCCAGGTTTGTCCACCCTACCCGATAACCTGAGAATTGCTTCTCCAGAAATCCCCTGATGCTATTTACTCCTCCCACCTCAAATTTGTCAAATTCTGTTAGTCTTTTATTTTCAATAAAGTTATAATTTAGCTCCACACTTCCCACCCATCTGCCTTTTAGTGGGATTAGTTTGTGGTAATATGTCTCTGCTGCCTGCCGGCCGGAATTCTCCGCATCTGTTCTGCTCCAGATATAATAATATTTAAGTGCCCAGGCATAACCCGTCCTGGGATTACTCGGATGATCCATATTACTATATCTCCAAAACACTCCTGCTTTGTTGAATGCTGTTTCATCAATAATGACCGGACGCCGTGATCCAGCATAAATATTCTGCTTCTCCAGATATATCCCTGCCTGATTAAATAGATCAAACCAATATAGCTCAAGATCATAACTCACCTCTATCCAGGTACTGTCCATTTCTTCACGATATAGGGTGATATCTGCTCCCAAAGGATAGTCCCAGCCGCTCTCATGATAGTTAAGCTCTATTGCCGAATGCTGCTCCTGCCTGTTCTCCCAGAAAAAACCCACACTACGGTCTGTTCCCCATAGATTCTCAAAATCCACATCCATATATCCCGTAAATCTGCCCTCATTATCATTGCCGTTATCATAACCTACCACACCTGAAAAGGCTGTCATATTACCTTCAGTTACATCATAAAGCAACGTGGAAGAATTCATTGGTAATATCCGGCAGGCTTTTATATAGGGCCTGGATAGTATATTTTGTTCCGCTTGTTTCAGTTGATATGGTGATGGAGTTTCCAGTCCATTAAGTTTGCTTAATTGCAATACCGTTTGCTGCCTGGTAACCTTGTTTCCACGGATCATGCTTTTACTGAACCTGCAATATTCCCCTTCCTCAATACCAATCATGATCTCTATCTGATCATCTTGCAGCAATAGCTCATCAACTTTTGCCTCAGCGAAATAAAAACTCTGCTGATTATAATATTCTACTAATTCTTTCATATATTGAGGCAGGTCTCTCAGAACGATCAAAGGTGCTTTAATCTTATCCAGTAATTTATCAGTGGTAATATAATTATTCCCAGTAAAAGTCACCTTCTGCACCTGCAAATCGCTTCCCTCATCAATCCTGATCAATATACTCACCTCAGTGGGAGATAGTGCCACCACCTCCGGCTCACCTATCTTTGCCAGATAATATCCCTTCTGCTCATAAAGACCTGCTATCCTGCTCATATCTTCCAGCAGGATCAGTTGATTATATTCCATGCCCTTATATGAGATCATCACTGCTTCCAATTCCTCCCTGCTGCAGATATTATTGCCCTCAAACTGCAAATCAACGATTTCCATCGCTGATAATGAAGTCATGATCAAAACAAATAAGCCCAAAAGATATGATTTCATTTAGTCTTTCTGAGAGCGGATCAAATCTAATAGCTCTGCCACCAATGCTTCTTCCGGCACCTTCTTCACGATCTCGCCTTTGCAAAACAGGATTCCGTCACCCTTTCCGCCTGCCAGCCCAAAATCTGCTTCCCTTGCCTCTCCTGGCCCATTAACGATGCAACCCATAACTGCTACCCTCAGGTCTTTGTCCCTATATTCAGCCAGTCCTGCTTCCACTTCCTCAGCTATCTTCACCAGATCGATCTCAGTTCTGCCACAAGTAGGGCATGAGATCACTTCCAATCCCTTGCGCAAACCCAGTGCCAGCAATATCTGTCTTCCCACATTCACTTCGTATACGGGATCAGAAGTAAGACTCACCCTGATAGTATCTCCTATCCCCTCTTCCAGTAATATCCCTATCCCCATAGCGCTTTTAACCGTTCCTCTCAGCATTGTACCTGCCTCTGTTACGCCCAGATGCAGCGGATAATCCACCCGTTTAGAGAGCAAACGATAGCTTGCCAGCATCAGCGGAACATTAGATGCTTTCACAGATATCTTCATCTCCTCATATCCAGCTCGCTCCAGAATATGCACGTGCTTAAGTGCACTTTCCACCAGCCCTTCTGCAGTCACACCATATTTTTGATATATATCTTTATCCATTGAGCCTGTATTCACTCCGATTCTGATTGGCACCCTGCGTTCACGCGCCGCTGCCACCACTTCCTGCACTTTCAGCTCACTGCCAATATTACCCGGATTAAGCCGCAATCCATCTACTCCTGCATTAATAGCTGCAATTGCCAGCTTATGATCAAAATGAATATCTGCGATCAAAGGTATGGAAATTGAGTTGATAATTGCTGGTAATGCATCTGCTGCTTCCTGGTGATTCACTGTTACCCTGATGATCTCACAGCCTGCTGCCTGCAATTCCCTGATTTGTTTGATTGTTGCCTTGCTATCCGCTGTTTGGGTATTGGTCATGGATTGAATGGTGATTGGGCAATCTCCGCCTACGCCAATATCTCCCAATCTTAGTGACCTCGTTTTTCTGCGTAATATGCTCATTTCTGCTTATCCTGATATATTTTCACCATAGTTTGTATTATAAAGGATTCATCATCTGCCATCTTTATAAATAACGCCTTGCTATCCTCTCTATCCAGTGCTAGCAGACTCCGTGCCGTCACCACTCTTTGCTTTTCATCCTTTGTCAGGCAGTATTCGCTTAATATCTCCACACTTTCCCGGCAATTGATCTCGCCCAAAGCTCCCAGTACGCTGTTAGTATATTTATCTTCCTGCAAAAATGGCTTGAAACATTCTATATATGTGGAATCCTTTAGTTCTCCAATCAAGCTGATACAGTGCTTTGCGATCAGACTGTCTTCATTAGCAAGCTGCTCAAGCGCATATGGCGTCAATTTATCGCTGTGAGTATTAAATTCACTGATCGCCCGATAGGCAAGTCCACTTTTTGTTCCCAGCTCATTTTCTGCAATATAGGCTGCTGCTTCATCTTCTCTGCTCAGTAGTATCTCTCCAGCCCGTTTCACGGTCTGCTGATTGCTGCCCACTCCCCAGCCTGATGCCAGATCATAGATTTCTTCTATTGCTGCTAGGCTATCCACTTCGGCTGCCTGCTCCTCAGCCATCTTTTTCACTTCTGCTTCTTCCACCACCAGAAGGGTATCAAGTCCTATTCCATAATATCCTCTGCACCAGAAACTGTCATTTGCACATTCTTCCACGGGATAGCTGTCATTACCACCCGTATCCAGGAATACGCCTATTCCACCAGTTCCTCGTGCCTGCCTGCTGTAACCGTAATTATTTACTTCCTTGCGCTGATAGCTGTCATC
>JAVCCT010000104.1 GCA_030765325.1 Candidatus Stygibacter frigidus
TGTATATTCCTGAAGTTTTATCTTAGAAGGCATTGTAAACTTCAGGGAACCATAAATGCTATCTATGTCATCTGGAACTATTAATTCTACTTTAATATCATCTTTATTTATTTTACCTACCAGAGAATCTTTTCCTTCAATCTTAGCAGTAACTTTCTGGGGAGAGAAAGTGATATTTTCCTTTCCCATATATTTGATAGGAATTAATGGAATAGTTTTAATTGTGTTCATATTACTATTAAATCTTACCACTATTTCTCGAGTACTAAGCTCAATCAATTGTGAGGGACTCACTAAAGCAACCCGCAAACTGTTATTATCAATATCTCGTTTGTTCACTGGCTCTGATTTTATTCCTTCCAGTTTATCAAGGAGTTTTTCTGGTCCTTTTACTTCAACTGTGCTGGTTCTCAAATCAAATTTCTGTTTCTGGAAAAACTTCTCATCGCTATTTGATGAAAAAGAAAGGATTACAGGTTTTTGTCTGGTGATTATCCGATCCATTTCCACCATTTTAACTTTATGCTTAAAACCCACAATATATTCAATCTGTTTTTCTGAACAGATAATATTGTCTATATTCAAATGAATAGAGTTCATCCCATACTTCAATTTACTACCTTCTTCACGGTAATAAATATTCTGATGTCTGAATAAAAGTATATTCACGCCACTAGTTTTCAAGGTGATTTCGATTTCTGGAGATTGAAATATGTCTGGAGATAAATTTACTGGTACAGGTTCAAAGGTCAGGGGAATTGAAACTGTTTCTTCCTGCACAGATAGCAACACACTCTGCAGCCATAAAAAAACAGCCATACAGACAGCTAAAAACCAGATCCAGATATATTTTTTCATAATATAAAAAAACGACTTCTCTCAAGAAAAGTCGTTTCCTTGCATATTCTTTTTATTAACGTCTGATAATCCTGAACAGCTTTTCTCCCATGTAAGAAACTTTCTCATTTTCGTCATTTTTCCAGTCTTCAATGGTCTGCTGTGTAAGAAGGACAAATTCTTGCGATTGCTCATTGCGATTGCGCTGAACAATGATATTTGCCAGTTTTTTCATCGATACCCAGATAGTTTTCACCCGAGTGTCATCTGCTTCAACCAGCCACTCACGAATATAAGGAAATACTATTATGGGATTGCTGCGAGCTACCTGGGTTAAAATATGAGTGATTTTTTTCTGAACTTCTATTTTGTCATCATCAATAGCATTACTGATGAACTCCATAATGAAATTAGGATCACTATTACTTATATTTTCCATACCATGAAATGATAGTGCTCTTTTATTTTCATCTTCAGAATGTATCCATTTACTCATCCGCTCTTTCATCAGATCAGGATATTTTCTCCACATCTCATTTACGATGCTTTCTGCTTCCCAGGGAGTTGATTTATAACAGTTATCAAGGATATTTAATATCTCTTCGGGGTCATCCTGAAAAAGGTGGAAATAAAAAAATACTGCTGTTGCTCTAATACCATAAAACTTGTGATCAAGCATTTTTCTAATAAGCGGTTCGATTTTATCTGCATCTTGATTTTTTGCTAAATAAGTTCCCAAATGTTCTCTTATAAAATAATTAGGGGTATTTGCCACTTTGTAGATTTCTTTTTCTACCTTTTCAGCTTTACCCTCTTCAAGGAGTGTAAATAGTTTATTTACTAATTCCTTAAGATTTTTTATGTCTTCATTATCAAGTCGCCCAATTTTATTGAACATAAATCCTACTCTTTTTTTTATTTGCTTTTGATTACCCAATTAGGGTAAAAAAGGATTAAATTTACTCTTTCCAGTCTCTCACTTGCCATTAAAACAAATTAATCAAACTACCCTGAAAAGTCAAATTATTTATAATATTTCTTTCTCTATTCCTCTGGTGTATCCAGATTCGATAATTCTTTTTGAAGGTTACTGCTGATTTTTGATTTATCATTCCGAGTCCATCTGTCATCAATTTTTGCACTTACAGGAGAATTGTTTTTTATGTAATTTACGATATTATCTCGTAAAGTAGATTCCAGATATGTGATCTGGCTATCAGGAAGCTTAGTCAGCATCGCCAGTCCAGCATTTCCCTGTAAAAGAAAATCAGTAGTTGCCACTTTATATATTTTATCTGCCTGCCAGGGTTCTCCCTGGATTTCCAGACTTGTCACACGGTCAAAATCCGGTCTTTTTCTGCTATACACCACATTAGCACCTGAAATGCGTAATCCATGCCTTGATCCTGAAACTCGCAATTCGATTATATCTTTGAGTAATTTACCATCAATTTCCATTATCACCATTGCATTATCAAAAGGCATTACATTAAATACGTCACGATATGTGATAGGACCTTTACTGATAGCCCCTCTGATACCACCCAGATTCAGGAATGAAAAATCTGCATCACCTGCCCAGACCATGGCATCACAAACCATGTTTCCAATCAGGCTTTGAGCATCTCCATCCTTGGTGAGATGAATAGCAGCCGTGCCTATAACTTCGTCCATTCCTGCCTCAGCAAGCTGCTGCTGCTCTGAAATTGTTTTAGCTATCTCAGGTTCTGGAATGAACTCATCTTCAAACATGGTAACCATCATTCCTTCGCGCATTGCCGGTAATTCATATCCAGATATAGTTTTAGTTTCAGGGTCAATTTTCAGGGTAATGTGCCCGATACCGCTACCGTAAGCATATCCCTGAACAACCAGAGTATGGGTTACCGGGTCTTCCCAGGGCTCAGCAATACCTTTGTGTATATGCCCACCGACCATAAAATCAATGCCATCCACTTCGTGGGCTATTTCCTGGGCATCATAACCCCAGCGGCGTTCTTCCTGCGCCTCATTATTTTTGCCATAACGCTGCTGGTAGGCTGGCTCTGGACTATAAGGCAGTCCCATATGCCCGACCAGAAATACGAGGTCAGCATTCTCTTTTTCTTTAACGATTTTTATGTATTTTTCTATTTCTGGTTTAGCGGGACGAAATTCCACATTTTTTATATTCTCTGGGAAACTCATCATCTTGGTATCTGTAGTTGTTACACCTATCACAGCTATCCGAAGACCCATCTTTTCAAACATTTCATAAGGCCGGGCATAATCTACCAATTCGCCTGTGGTTCTATCAAAAATATTACATGAAAGGATTGGGAACTTTGCCAAGGCAAGAGTTTTCTTCAAGTCATCTTCGCCAATATCATACTCATGATTACCAAGTACCAGCAGATCATATCCCACTTTGTTCATGTATTCTACAACCGCTTTACCTTTTGTTACCGTGCCAATTGGATGACCTTGAAAAAAATCACCTGCATCAATGAGAAAATTATCGCGCTTAGCATTTGATTTATCCCGGATTCCGTCGATATATCTGGCGTGTGATCCTCCTCCGCCCAAATCTGGAGGGAAATCAGGATTCATAAAGGTTGCTTCATAGGGATCAATACCACCGTGAATATCATTTGTCCATAATATATCAAGGCGCAAATCTTCAGCAAATAAGACTGCTGAGAATGTGCAAAGAAATATCAGTAAGATTCCTAAAACTAATTTTTGCATTATTTTACCTGCCAATGCCAGGTGAAGCTCGCCTGAAGGGTTATCAGGCTCTCATCTACCTGATCAGGGTTATTCCAGTCACGATCAGAGGGAACCTGTTCATTCCACAGTCCGTCCCGATCATAGTAACTATCCATAAATAGATCCAATTGATCATATTTTCTCAGGGAATATTCCATTCCCAGATCCACATCTATCATATTCATCAATTTAAAGCCAGTTCCTGCTGTAAATGATGGCATTGTAACTTTCCTGGCAAATTCAGTATCGCCATCAGTAAAGATATAATAACTGGTTTTATAGTTAAAACCAAATCTCATAGGTAATTTCTGGTTTATTTGATGCTCAATACCCATATAGAAATTAGTCACATCAGAAAATTTATCATCGATATCGCTATAATTTACCCTTTCTACGTCGAAATTCATAAATGTTTTCCATAAATTGCGAGGATGATATCTGAAGCCGATTCTATAACTGCCAGGAATTATATAATTGCCAAGATCTTCTTCCAGAGTATCCTGCCAGTAAAGGCTGTCAAGTTCTCCGCCAGCAGAGGTGGTATCTATGAAAATATCTTCAGAATTTATACCGTCCCAAATGCCACTAATAGTTCGATTTAATTCTGTTTTCATCTGCATGGCAAAGCCCAGATCAAGGCGTTCATTCATGTGATAAGCAAACCCTAATCCAAGTTTCCAGGCATCCTCAAAATCTCCACTGATCTCTATATTCCGATCTGGCAGGTCATCGCTCAGTTCTTTTGCAGCATCTGTCCAGATTATCTTTTGTGAATAATTCCAGTCACCTGTCAATTGCTGCATCTGAATTCCAGCAGATAACCAATTTTGCCAACTAATACCCATTGACAGGTTAATACCGCTTAAGTCACCTTCTGTTTCCAGGAAGTTACGGGCGATTATAGGCGGATATCCATCAGGAGAATTATCACCGGAATTTCCAGAATCAGTGTTTCCGTCATTACGCACCTGTTCTTCATAATTGCTGTTGAAATCAATTACTGGATTATAACCCAGATTAATTCCAATACCCATATTATCCACTTGCATTTTATAACTGATATTGCCGATAAAATTACCGTAACTATTAGTATTACTCACATAATTGGCATCATTAATATATCCGTCGAAGAAATTATACATGGGAATACTTCTATATTCGCTGTTGAACACAGTACCAGGATTAAATTGAAAAGTGATTCCCTCAGACAGGAGTCCTGTTAATCCAGGATTCAATGAAATACTGCCAGGATCTCCCAGATTGTACATTCCAGCCCTTCCCATTGAAAGAAGCCGGGCATCACCATTAAATACTTGATTACCATTTTGCATATCGAGTATCGAATAGGCACTCAGACTAAAAACTGCTAATAAAAGCGTTATAACTAACAATATTCGCTTCATCTATTTCCTCCGGGTTTTCTTAAAATTTATAATCAAGCTGCAGCTTGATAGTATTTATTTCTTTTCTTACTTTATTATATACCCAGGGATCTCCTGTATCTGGGGCATCATTCCACCAGGCACGGTATTCATAAGCTCGGGTATTATATTTTTTATATTTATATTTCAGGCTCAAATATAGATTGTCTGATATTCTGTCAGAAATTGTGAACCAGAATTTAAATCCGTCTTCTCCAAAAAAGTCTATCTCAGTATCTTCCCAGTCCCAGTGGGATAAGCCATTACTATCCCAGAGCATAAATGCGCCCTGAGTTTTCAGCAGATCATTGAAATGGTGCGTATAATCCACACAGATATAATCTGCATAACTGCGTGAAGATCCCTCAGAGGTTGTATTACCGCCAATATCGCCATCATTGCTCAAATACACATAAGGGGGTCCCCAAACTGTTAAATATCTGTATTCCAGTGAAATCCGATCGAAATTCGATAAATTAGCAATAGCTCTGAAAGTTGTTTCATCTGTGATAGATACGGCTCGCTCAGCAAAATCGTCATAACGGTTTTCCTGATGTTTATGCTTCAATCTCAGGCTCATTTGATAGATTGGTCTAAAATCAAGTTCTCCCTGGAAACGGATGCTTTTACGTAGATCGCATTTACGTTCCCAGATATCGATATAGGCTCTGGAAAGAGTCAGCTTTTCATTGAATCTATAGCGGGTCTCAAAATATACTCCCCGTTCTGCCTGGGCTTGAGCTTGATTGGAATAGAGATCATTAAGTAAAGAATTGGTCAAGGTATAAGCATAATTATCAAGGGCAGTATTATCAAATTTTTGATGTTCACTAAATCCTCTGGCGTAGGGATTGTCAAAATCAAGATCATAATCACGATAAAGAGTGAGTAGATATAGATTATCCCACTGTGTATAAGTGCTTAGCACTATTGCTCCCGGATCATCACCCAAAGCAACTTCGTTTCCATCTACCTGAAGTTCGGCATATTCACCTTCAAAGGAAGTGTTACCAAGGGTGGTGCGCCAGTCCATACCGAATACTCTTCTGTAATCACGCTCATAATCGTCTGTTGAAGTGGAATATAATGCCAGTATTTCGCTGTCGGGATCTTTCCATTTCCCAAAAGCATCATCGCTGGAGCGGAAAAGATAACCGGTCAGACTGTCAGGATCAACTACAAAATCCTTATCATATAAGGATTCATAACCGCTCACGCCCACTTCAGTTCCGGCAATAGGAGACCAGGCAAATCTTCCACCAGTTGTAGATTCATTAACCCAGTCAAGGCGTGGAGCCATTTTAATTACGAAAGGATTTGTGGTTCCCGGATCAGAATAGCCATTAAAGAATTCTTCAGCTTTTGCCAGCTCTTCATTATCAAATCTGCGGGTCATGGTTATATAACTGAATACATTATCATCATTTTCATCAATAACGCCATCATGATTACTGTCATAAACCACAGCATCTTTTTTGTCATTGGAATAAAAGAGGGCACCATAGAAATTTTGATGAGTAAATTCTCCTGCTACTCCACGCAAATTAAATTCCTGACTGCGGAAAGATCAGGAGTGATCCCGGTGATGCGTTTGCTGAATCCTGAGCCGGTTTTACGAGCACTGTAAAAATCAGTATTCTCCATTACCAGTCCCTGTCCAAAGGTTGCGCGGTAATTTCCGGCAATTAATTTTAAATGATTATCACCTGAAATATAGTCATCATAACTGGCAAAATACTTGCCATTATCGACCAGTTTTTCCCCAAAGTCTTTTGATTGCCCACTAAAGTCAAACAGAGTAGGTTCACCCCGTTCACTATTATACATGATGCCACCCTTGATCCTGTTTCCCCAGCGGAATCTAAGCTTGGTCATTAAGCTGTAATCATATTTATCCATATTAAAATAACCCCAGTAACTCTGCTCTTTAATGCGGGGACAGCCCGTTTGAGTTGTGCCATTAGGCAATAAATTGATCATAGATTCCTTGAACATAGTTTCTGGATTCTCTTCATAGGGATTATCAGCATATTTCACCTGAGCATCAAAATAAAAACGCTCTTCCATTTCCTTCTCTTCATCATAATACACATAATGACGAAGATTTGATGCACCATAATATGCTATTCCCTCTGTCTGCCGTAAATCACGATAATCGGCAATACTGTCACCTCGAGCTATTCTCTTACGGATTGATACTGCATCCAGTGGTGAAACATTAGGCATATTAAGCAGATTTGCAAAAGTGAGTCGATTGATATTTCGCGGGGTGATCAGATAATCTTCCCACACGTCACTCATTCCTTCCTGCATCCCTTCGCTGTTTCCCAATTGCTCGATCAGATATGATATCTCATCTCTACGCTGAGCTGCTTCATCACGATCTTCATAATGGGATATTATAACCAGAGGTTTGAGTTTATTCAAAGTTGCCTGATCTATCTCTTCTATCTCCCTAAGATCATATATGCTTTTAAAAAAGCTGATATAGGTGCGATATTTATAAATCGCTTCTGCCTGCTCGTGCGTTACAGGTAATTGATATAGTTCATCCAGATCAGCCCTGTTCAGGTCGATCGGTTCAGCCATCAGATTCAAACCAATTACGAAAATAAATAATACTATCAGTCTTCTCATCAGATATCCTTATCTTTCCATATTTATTTCAGCAAATCATATTTATTTTTACGCCTTATTATGTAAAGCATTTTTCGCCTAAATCCTCAGTATTCTCATAATTCAATGCCAAAATTGTCCTGTACTTCAATTATAGTTTGATCTCTATCAGCTATTCTCTCCCCTCTTAATTTCTGCAAAACCCAACTTGCTGCCCACATTCCCATAATTGCCGGCATATATACTACTGAGCCCAGAGTTCCCCGCATTCTTCCAGTATCACCATGCCAATCCTGCTGTGAACCTGCTTCTGGCGGATATTGCTCGATAGGCTGCTCAATGCTGTAGATCACATCAATTCCCTTTCTGATCCCACGTCTCCCCAGATATTTACGTACCCGTCTTGCCAGAGGGCACATATAGGTCTGGGAAATATCACCAAGCTTGATCTGGCTCGGGTCAAAGCGACTTGCCGCACCCAAAATCGAAATCACAGGGATTTTCTGTCGCCAGCAATCTTCAAGCAAACCCACTTTAGGCACCAGACTATCTATGGCATCTACCACAATATCAAGTTCTGGTAATAAACCGTCCCTGCTGTCTTTATTGCAGAATCCACTAAATATCTCCACTTCACAATCTGGATTAATATCTTTTATTCTTTCTTTCATCACTTCAGTTTTCTGTCTGCCGATGGTACTGTGCAAGGCAAGAAGCTGCCGGTTAATATTGGTCTCACTGATCACATCAAAATCTACCAGCAGAAGTCTGCCTATTCCACTGCGAGCCAGTGCTTCAGCCACATAGGATCCCACTCCGCCTAAGCCCATGATCCCGATTCTGGAAGCCTGAAATCTTGACATTGTCTCATTACCAAAAAGCAGTCTTGTTCGCGAAAACTGATCTATTTCCATATTTTCTTTCCCATAATGTTTTCGATTTTACCTGTTACTTTCAGCAGATTTGCCAGTATATTATATTCGCCATCAAAGTTAGCTGGTTTGGCATAAGGTGCATCGGTTTCTATCTCCCAGTATCCCCTCATGATAATAGCCTGCACCACTTTATCATGCGGCAGTCGGGCATTCAGAGAATACCCAAGATCAAAGCTATTAAAAGCTTCAAATACATCCATGGAACTATTAAATCCGTGCAGAAAACCCCGCACCTTGGGAAAATTGTCTTTCAAGAGTTTATAAAGTTCATTATAGCTTTTCACTACGTGAAAGATCACTGGAAGTTCAAATTCCCGTGCCAGTTCAAGCTGCATTAGCAGAATCTTTTTCTGCCACTCCCATTTATCATTTCGTTTATCAAAACCTATTTCTCCAATCGCGGCAATTTTTCTCGAACCTGCCAGTTCCACCAGAAAATCCCAGTCCTGCTCACTGCTTTTATCATAATAGGGATGGATTCCTGCGCACCAC
Source organism: Candidatus Stygibacter frigidus (assembly GCA_030765325.1). Lineage (GTDB taxonomy): Bacteria > Cloacimonadota > Cloacimonadia > Cloacimonadales > TCS61 > Stygibacter > Stygibacter frigidus. The sequence continues at coordinate 9,050 of JAVCCT010000104.1, forward strand.
GTCATTCCTGCAATATTCTGCTGCATGTGCCACTCCATCTCCTCCCGGCATAAGGCACTGGAAAGCCAGCCCGTTACTCCAGCTTCTCGCGCTGCCTGCAATTCTGTATCCAACCTGCCGGCGCGGTAGATCTCTTCCAAATGACAATGATTATCTCTTATATTTTTCATACCTGATTAAAACCTTCTGGATGGTCGCCAGACCTCCGGAATGGTTGACCGTTTTATTAGCAATTAACTTTCCCAACCATTTCAAAGGTCTTTGACCATTTGAAAGGTTTATTATTTGCGAAAAAAAGACCCTAACACAGTAATGTCAGGGTCATGATTATTTATTTATTAACTAAAATCTGAATTCCACACCCATTGATATATCTCGTTCCGTCTCTTCATCACCTTCGATCTTGTCATTATTATCATAATCCACATAGCGTTCCTGATACTGCCACATAAGATATGTGCCTGGACTAAGTTCATAACGAATTATACCCTGGATCATCACATGCGGAGCGATAATTGAGGTGATCTCATTCACATCTACCTGATAATATTTGAATTCCATATTCTTCAGCTTAGGTATGATACTGGTATTGATTCCGGCTGTACCAACCAGGGATTTTGTGTCCGGTTCATCTCCTTCTGCATACATATCAGTATATGCTGCTTCCAGATACATAAAATTAAAGAGGTCTGCACGCAGCTTGCCAAACCAGCCTCGAGATTTTGTCACATTTTCCAGAAGTGATTCCTTTATCAATATATCATATTCACCAGCAGCACCTTCATCTGGATTAAATTGCAGATAGGCTCTATCATTATCATAATAATGATCAAAATAACCTGCCATGAAATTGTCATCATATTGACGGTATTCCAGATTTAAGTGGAAAATAGCAAATTGAGTATAAAATCCTGGAAAGATAAAACCATAGCCATTATCAACTATCTGAGCTAATTCTCCATAATGACTCAGCTTAAAAAGTTTAGTATCCACAAGTGGCAGATCATAATCAAATCCCAGTACTGCGATATCATTTGCTACAAGATCAGCCAGCGGGTTATCCAGATCTTCTGCATATTCCACAAATCCACCCAGATTGTCTAATTGATCGATCTGATCCTGGCTGAAGCCCATCTCTAATAGATTATCCTGAGTAAAAAGTCCATCCCCATCCCCATCAAAATCATTTACATCCGGTATGCCATCATCATCAGTATCCACTGAATTCATGATAGTTTTTTCCTCATCAGCAGAGATGCCCTTATATTGGTCTACATCATATCCCACCGTGGTTCCCAGACGTAATCCATTTAAAAGCGGAATACCTGATTCATATAATGGTGCAATAGTTACTCGACCGGCGAATATGGTGGGATCAGTGATATTGGAAGTAAAACCTTCCAGCATCATATCCATTACGGGCAGTTTACCACCCACCATTACGCCTAACTGGCGATCCATGGGATAACTCAAAGTATTGCAGTAATCATTCATTACCAAACCTGGTCCCAGGCTGTAACTGCTGAAAGCTCCCAGCTTGGCAAAAAAAGTATCGCCACGCTCGCTCCAGCGGATATAATAAAGCTTATTCACATAATCCTGCCAGTCGTTCCAGTCTTCTTCCCGTATGCCACCTTCATCGGTGAATAAAAGATCGATATCAAGTCCAATTCCCAGTTTTCCAATCCGCAGTTCAGGTGTTAGCCTTAATCGCATATAGGTTTGATTTCCTATCATTACAGTACCCACGCCACCGCCAAGACTTACCGGATTAGTCGTATCTCCTTCCCCATCAGCAAAAAGCGTCGATAAAAATAATAACAATACTCCCACTAATACTGTTTTCTTCATAATCTATCCTCCATATTTGTTTATAACTCTTTCTTGCCTATCATATATCCCGCAATTCTCACTTCCCGTCAAGAAAAACCTTAATAATTGGTTTTTTGCAGAAGTTGATCAGCAAATTTATGGGCAATATGGACACATTGACAACCAGAAGCTATTAATATTATCCCTACTAAGTCCACTATGTCCATCCTGTCCACTAAGACCATTACGTCCATAGTACCCATGTTCCAGCCCTGCTGTCCCCTGGTTATGGTGCCAGAGAGATGCTGCAAGATAGCGAGAGACTGTTCAACCTAAGTAATTGATATCATTGCAGATTTGCGTATTTTTCTGTCAAAAAGTGCACATATTCATCATATTTGTCAATTTCAGGGAATTGACATTTTTCCCGTAGGGAA
>JAVCCT010000218.1 GCA_030765325.1 Candidatus Stygibacter frigidus
AGATTGGTTGGAAGAAGAGGTAAGGGGGATTTTTACCGCATAGCAGGAATGCAGGCAGCCTTGATAGATGCAGCAAGCACATCACCGGTGCCCCCATATGAAGAATGCGTGATCAAGGGACCGAAAGATCCTGCAGGAGAAGCTTTGCGCATCAGCAGGGATACCGGGGTGGAAATAGCCATAATGGATATCAATGATATTGGCGGGAGCTGGATGATAGGCGGGTCAAAGGGTGTGAATAAAGCCATGATCGAGGAAGTGATGAAAGATAATCCCCAGGGTCAGGGAGCAGAACTTACACCAATCTGTATTGTAAGAGAGAAGCATGATACGTAGTATTCTTTTTGGGTTGATATTTTTATTTCTGCAAATATTTAAGGCATCAGCCTTCAGTATTTGGGGAATTTCTCCTAATTTTCTAATTGCTTATGCAGCTTATCTGGGAGCTTATCTGGAGGAAAAGTATTCACTTCCACTGGTATTTCTTATGGGATTAGGTTATGATCTTACCATGCCTGAAACATTGGGGATTAATGCATTGCTGCTGGTTCTTATCTGCTGGGCAACGATATTTTTGAAGAAGAGTATTCTGGAGCCTAAGCTGGTTACCGTGAGTGTGCTGGCATTGGTTTATAATATATTTTATTTCCTGATATTCGGATTATTTTATTCATTACAGACGGAAAATGTGAGTTTTCTGGTCACGATATTTGGATTATCGGTTTTGATAAACAGCATTTATTCAATATTTCTATTTTATATATTACTGCTTGTATCTCATCTTAAATTAGTAATACGCTGATGTATCGTAAACATGTTTCTCCCTGGATAAGTAGATTGATCCTTTTGGGATTATTCCTGATATTAAGCTATACTTTATTTAATATGCAGGTGATCAATGGGGAGAAATATTTCACAATTTCAGAGAATAATTATGTGCGTATCATGAAGCTTAAACCCTTGCGTGGTAATATTTTTGACCGTAAATATAGGGTTATTGCGGGTAATAGCTCTTCTGATAATTTATATTTTACGCTTTCGAAGCTAAACGACAGGCATAAACTTGCTCAGTTCATAAGCACAAATTTTGATATAGATTCCCTATCCGTGATCAAGATAATCAAGGATAACCGGTTCAGGAAATATCATGATATATCACTGGTGAAGGGGCTGAGTGATAGAAAGCTGGTGGAAATTGCTGAGCGGATGAATGAATTTCCGTCCTTGAAATTCACCTCTGAATATATCAGAGAATATGCATATCCCAACCATTTTACGGGTCATACAGGACAAGTAAGTGAGAAAGAATATGATCAATTGAAAGATCAAGATTATTCTTTAAATAGTGAGATTGGTAAAAATGGTCTGGAGAAGCAATATGAAGAGTTATTGAGAGGCAAAACTGGATATGAACTGATCCAGGTGGATGCCACAGGAAAGAGTCTGGAATTTTTGAAACATAATCTTTATAGACCACCTGTAAATGGCAAAGACCTGATACTTTCGATAGATAATGATCTGCAGAGCTATATTCAGCAGATATTTCCAGCTGGTGAGAAGGGTGCTGTGGTGGTGATGGATGTGAGAACAGGTGGAATTCTGGCTTACGTCTCAATGCCTGAATTTGATCCTAATATATTCAGCAGCGCTATTAGTCGACCAGTCTGGGATGGGATGTTAAATAATCCTGATAAACCAATGCTGGACAGGATTTCCAATGGGACATATCCACCGGGTTCCATATTTAAGACGATAACAGCATCGCTGGCGCTGGAGGAAGGATTAATAACCCCGGAAACTAAAATGGCTGATTGTACGGGGGGATTGCAGATAGGTGACAGGTTTTTTAAGTGCTGGTATGAAGCGGGTCATGGAAGATTGAGCGTAAGTGATGCCATTAAATATTCCTGTGATGTGTTTTTTTATGACGTATCACTATTGATAGATCTGAATAAAATGAAGGATTTTACAGAGAGGAATTTTTTGACCAAAAAAACGGGAGTGGATCTGCCAACAGAAAGAAGAGGCTTTTTTCCGGATGAGAACTGGTATCGTGATAACTATGGAAGATACACAGGAATTATCGGTCCTAAGGTGAATCTATCCATAGGTCAGGGAGAATTGCTGATAACGCCTTTGGAATTTTGTGCTTATTATAATGCTTTGGCAAATGATGGAATGTGGCTGCAGCCGCATTTTCTGGAACAAATAATTGATCAGGACAAGATACCTGTGCGAAACTATGAAACCAGAAGACTGCCCTTAAGCGAAGACACGGTGAAACTGCTGCAAAAAGCTTTGGACAGGACAGTGAATGAGCGCTGGGGAACAGGTGCCAATGCCAAAGTGGCTGGTGTGAAAGTGTGTGGTAAAACGGGTTCAGCGGAAAATCATATGGGAGATGAAACTCATGCCTGGTTTGCTGGCTATGCAGAATGGGAAGAGCCAGAGATATCTTTTGTTGTCTTCATTGAAAATGGTGGGCATGGTGGAGCTAATGCAGCTCCAATAGCTAAGAAACTGGTAACTTTTTATAACAAGCTAAGAACTAATGAACCTGAGAACTATCTTCATTTATTAAAAGCTCCGGATAAGGAATAGAGAATGGATCGTAACCCGCGACAATCAAGATTTGATGTGATTTTATTGAGTTTGATGATACTACTGATGATCTTTGGAGTAGTGATGATCTATTCGGCTTCCACTACTAAGATAGGTGATGTGGTGGAGCGGGAGAATTACTATCTAAAGCAGATGATCTGGGTAGTCTGCACACTATTGGCACTATTGATATTTATGCAAATACCCATTGCCTTTATTGAGGCACTCATCATTCCTGCTTATGTGATAAATATGCTTCTGCTGCTTCTGGTATTATTTCTACCAGCTATCAAAGGCTCGCATCGCTGGATAAATCTGGGATTTGCAGGATTTCAACCTTCTGAACTTGCAAAAATACTTACGGTTCTATTACTTGCCAAGCAATTGAACGTGGCTCATTTGACAAGTCTGCAAATATTGAAAAGGGCAGTTAGTGTAACCATTTTGCCATTGATATTGATACTTATTGAGCCTGATCTGGGCACAGCTATGACGCTCACAATATGTATATTTGCAGTACTGGCATTTAGTGATCTGCCTTTTTGGGTGATAGTTGTGATCATTAGTCCTTTGATAAGTATTATAGCTTCTTTCAATCAATACTTTTTTACTGTCTGGATAGTGGGGTTTACATTTTATCTGGTGCGAAAGCATATTGGGATATTAATTGCTGGACTTTCAATATTGATAAACTCAGCACTCTATTTTCTGGTTCCATTTGTTTGGAGCAGCTTAAAAACCTATCAGCAGAACAGGATAATCACCTTCATCAATCCATTACATGATCCTTTTGGTGCTGGTTACCAGATCATTCAAGCAAAGATAGCAATAGGTTCAGGTGGCTGGTTCGGAAAGAGCTTTTTAATGGGCTCTCAAAAGAACCTTCAATTCCTGCCAGAACATCACACAGATTTCATTTTTTCAGTGATCGGGGAAGAGTTAGGATTTTTTGGTTGCATGTTTTTTTTGATTATTTACTTTTTGTTTTTGCTAAGGCTTATATCAAATATCACCAGGTTGAAGCGCAAGTTTATGTTCTATGCAGGGGTAGGAATTGCGGCAAATCTGATTATAATGATGTTTGTTAATGTGGGTATGAATTTAGGTATAGTGCCGGCTACAGGCATTCCTCTGCCTTTCATTGCTTATGGTGGCACGAACCTGCTGTTTAATACTCTGGCAGTAGGATTGGTGATGAAGTTTTCTGCCAGGAAGAGTTTATTTGAGTAAATATCTTAGGGGGTATTCTGAGAATCTTGCGAAGCTCTGTATTTTTTATTTTGATCATTTTATTACTTGGGAGTTGCGGAACTATGATACATTTATATACGCGCGATGAGTTCCTGCAAAAAGTAAATCTGATTGAAAATTCCGGCTTTGAAGTTGTGGATAACCTCGGTTCAGAATTGCCGGAAGGCTGGATAGTGCTTAATAATTACCAAAACAAGATTTTAGTAGATAATCAAGTGGCTCACAGCGGACAGCAAAGCCTTAAGATCAAAGAACCCGAAGCATCTATTAATCTCACCTCAGACTCATTTAAAGTTAATCCTTTATGCAGTTATTATTCACGATGCTTCATTAGAGCAAACAAAGCCGTAGATAAGCCAGTGATCTTATATTTTATTACATTTGATGAAGGCAGTAAGCGTATAAACCGTTTTTCTAAAAGAGTTTATCCCACTCAGGAATGGGGGATGGTGGAGATTACCACAGATGCTGTAGATCTGGGGTCTGCCTTTGGAAGAGTAGTGCTTTCCATTCCACAAGGCTCAGATATTGATATCTGGGTGGACGATTTTGAGAGCTATACTATCTGCGATACTAACCCATAATACAAATATTATTGAACTAATTTCAGCCAGAGCAGGAAGATTATCTCAGATAAAAGAAGTATTATGATCATCATTCTTGCCCAATAGCTGATCCGATGATATAATTGAAGATTATCAGGCTCATATTTCATTTCAAGAAGATGCTCTCCGGGTGGTGTAACTACTCCCCGCAGAACGTAATCAACGGGATAAATAGCGGTTCGCGTGCTATCGATATAGGCATGCCACTGATTTTGCTCATCAAATATTTCACTGATCACCATTAAGCCGGCATGGTCATTTTTTAACCTGATCTTTATTTGTTCAGCATTGATCATTTCTATTTGCACAGCGGAATTTTTAGTTTCCGGGAAATCCGGTTTATCGGTGAATTCAGGTATTTCATGTTCCAGTAATATGAGTTTACGAGCATCAAATTCAGGGTTATTTACGGTATTGATGATACCTTCAATGCTTTGCAATTGCCAGTTAGAAGCAAACCAGGCGTAAGGCATAGGATCTGTTATCTGATAGGTAGTGAGATTGTCCTGATAACTATAATTCTGATAATTTAGTCGCTTAGATGGAATTTTTATCTCTGAAATCAGATATTTCACATTCAGCAGATCAAGCAGATTCCAGTTTATCAGCAGGTCTTTATCAATTTCAGTTGTCAGGCATGAGCTTATCATCCTGTTATACCGATTCAATGCAAACTGATCTCTACCACCGATACTTTGGAATTTCGAAGTCCACAGGTTTTCATGAAATTCGCTACCTAATGGGTATATTCTATATTGAGATGTATCTGCCTGGAGGTTCTTGATAATCTCAGAACCGCTTTTTGCTGAGATGGGTCTTTGCTGATATTTATGCAGCCAGGGCACGTTATTGATCAGCACATAGATATCTGCCAGCATCAGGAAAGCAATTGCCAGAAATAATGCATTCTTTTTATCTATTTTTGCCAGGAGGGATATAACTGCAATCAGAATAATTACACTAGCTATCCTGAATAAATTTATCCCGATCAAGGGGTCTAGAATATTCTGATTACGGGCTTTCAATAATGGCAGATATACTGTGATCACACTGGTCATTGCCAGGGATACTGCCAGCAAAAGCTTCCATAAATATTGGAAAGCCTGCTTTCTGCTGGTGCGAGATTCCAGGGAGTCAATTAGACTAAAAAGCACTGATATCAATACCCCAAGCATAAGATAGATGCTAAATTCCGTCTCATAAAGTCTGAATGTGAAAGAAAGAAGCAGAGCAAGCAGGGCAATATCAAGGAGACTGCCATTCTCTTTCAGTTTCTGGATCTGGCAGGCTATCCAGGGTAAGAAAAGTAGCGTTAATCCCCAGCCATATATCCAGACAGGCAGAAATTCCAGAAAGTGAAATGATATACCATAGATAAAAGCTGCCAAAAGACTTTGAAATAGACCATACCCACTTCTCCAGCAGAAAAAGAACACTCCTAAAGCAGCCAGTACAATTAATAGAGCATAAAAAAAGTGAGCCTGCAAAAGGTAATAAAACCAGGTGAAGATATGCCAGAATACTTTATCATACTGGGGCATCCCGCAATGCAGATTTCTATTCCAGACAACCGATTTACCATTTTCAATAGTTCCTGAGTGCCCGTAAAAATACTCGCTTTTTGATAATGAATGGGAGTCTATTCCATAAAAAGGCACAAAGATGATCAGATTAAATAATGCTATTATCAGGGTCAGCAGAGCAAAAGCAAGTTTATGATTCTTCACAAATTCCGTTAGTTCCACATTTCTCCTTTTACAAATATTTTATAGGACTTATATGTCCTATAAGTCCTATAAAACCTATATTGATCAATAAAGATCAACACGCAGTAATCTGCTGTCTATATCACCATTCTTGATCAGTTTATTCATTTTTGTGCGCAATCTGAGTGCACCAGAGAATTCTTTGCCACCCACCAGCACATAGGCTCTGCTGCTTTTGCACTTCTGCTTAAAGAAATCTCCCAGATCCTGCAGCAGGCTATCAATATCTTCTTTTCTAAGACGCTGGCCAAAAGGTGGATTACAGACAATTACTCTATTTTCCATTTCAGGCAGGTTTCTGAAATCTGCTGTAATTACTTTTACATTTTCTCCCTGCGCGAATGCGTTCAGGTTTTTGCGGCTGATGCTCACATTGCGAGACATGATATCGCTGCCCAGGATCAGATCTTCGGGCAGTTCGCGGATTTGCTGATTAGCTTCTCTCTGAGTGAGAATCCACAGGTTTTCTTTAAAGTCCGGCAGGCTATTGATACCCCACTTTTTTCTTAAAAAGCCAGCGGGAATATGACAATAGTGCATCATAGCCTCTTCCAGCAAAGTGCCTGAGCCGCAGAACGGATCGCAGAACTGCTCATCTCCCTGCCATTGGCTTACTCGCACGATAGCCGCAGCCAGAGTCTCCTGAAGCGTGGCTTCCATTCCCACCAGGCGATAACCTCTTTTGTGAAGCGGTTCTCCTCCCAGATCAAGACTGATATTTACCCAGTTATCATTAATGTGTAAACTGAATCGCACATCGGGGTTTTTATTATCAAAATCAGGTCGGGCATCATGTTTAGCGCGAAATTTATCACAGATAGCATCTTTGAGGGTTTGTCCGGCAAACATGGAATTACTGATCTTACTATTCGCCACATTACTGGTGATGCCAAAGCTTTGCTCCAGCGAAAAAATATCTTCCCAGTAAAATTCAAGGGCAGTTTTATAAAGGTATTTCTCATTATGCGCCTGATAACTGATAAGTGGTGCCAGGATTCGGGTGCAGACGCGTGTCTGATACAAAATGCGATACAGTGCTGACTGGGTAGCAGCGAAACTCACTCCCCGATATGTTGTTTGAATATCAGTAGCTCCCAGCTCTTCCAATTCCAGGGCAGCTATCTTTTCCAGACTGCCGGCTACCTGGGCAAAATACTTGCTATTTTTTATATATTCCATTATTCTCCCTGTACCTTATTTAAAGCATTTTCAAAAGCAGGATTAACGTACCCGCCCAGATATTTCACCTTTTGGATATCCTTTTTAGCATCAGTTATCCTGTCCAGCGAATAATATACCACAGCTCGATTATGATAGGCATTAGAGTATCCGGGATTGATCCTGATGGCTTGATTGAAGTCCTGAAGCGCTTTTTGGCTGGCACCCAGGTCTTTCCAGGCATTACCACGGTTATTCAAAAAGCTCAAATTACCCGGATCAAGTGCCAGGGCTTGATCAAAATCACTGATCGCCTGCTGATTGCGTCCACTCATACTGTATGATGTGCCACGATTATTATAAGCCGCTGACATAGTGGGGTCTAATTTAACTGCCTGACTATAATCCGCAATTGCCTTGTCATATTCTCCTGTTTTGCGATAGAGATTCCCGCGATTATACCAGCCGGTAGCATAATCAGGATTCCTGGTGATCGCCTCAGTGAAATCTGCTTCTGATTCACCATACATCCCGGCAGACATATATAAATGAGCCCGATTATTATAGGCTTCCACAAATGCAGGTCGCAGTTTAATTGCCATATTAAGGTCTGCTATACCTGCTTCATAGTCTTTGAGATCGCCATATTCATTACCGCGGTTATTATAAGCATCTGCACTGGATGGGCTTACTTGGATGGCGCTGGTGAAATCCGTGATTGCTTTGCCATGCTCTCCACGCTGACTAAAGGATTTTCCACGATTGATATAGGGCAATTCAATATCAGGATAACGGGCAATAATATCTGTGTGAAGCACAACGCCATTTTCCCATACTGCAATTCTCTGCCAGCTCAGAAAGGCATATAAAGCAATGATCAATAACACCATGTATTTAGCTTTATCCAGCTTGAATTTATCATCAATCAGCAGCAGCAGGATCATGAATATTCCCAGAGAAGGCAGATAGGTAAAACGGTCACAGGTGATAGATGAACCGGCTAAAGGTAAAAAATGAAGTACCGGTAAGATTGTAAGCAGATAAAACCAGAACCAGAAAAGATGTTTTTTCCCTTTGCCCTTTATGCTGATCATCAGCCAGACCAGCAGGGCAGTAAGCAGGAGCATGACATAATAATAAGCAGGCAGAGCCTGATTAATATCTTTAGGATAGGGGTAAATGGCACTCAGCTTAAATGGCAGCAGCAGCTTGAAGGGATAGAACCAGAAGGCGTAATTAGCCGTGACTATCCTTTCCAGAATATTAAGCTCAGCATAAGCGGTTGTGGAGCTATAAGTCGATTTGAAGGTGATAAATACCACTATGGCAGCCAGGATAAAGAAAGGAATTTTGGCAATTGTCGCCTTTATCAACTTTATATCTTTATAATACACATCATAAAGTATCAAAATAAGTGGCAGAGTAACAGCCATTGATTTGGCAGTAAGCGCAAGCAAATATGTTATCAGGCTGAGAAACAGCAGTCCTCGTTTTCCTGATCGTCTGCCCAATATCCACAAGATAAATGCCAGCAGATAAAACAGCGAATAAAGTACATCTTTACGTTCAGTTATCCAGGCTACAGATTCCACATGCATAGGATGCAGAGCAAATATCAAGGCAGAAAACAGCGACAGGATGGGATTACCCGTAAGCAGCAGCAGCAGCCAGAAAACCAGTAATGTATTGATTATATGCAGTATCAGATTAGTGAGATGAAAGCCATAAGCATCCATACCCCAGAAATGATGAT
>JAVCCT010000156.1 GCA_030765325.1 Candidatus Stygibacter frigidus
GTCTCTGACCATTCGCAAGGTAGTGGCGCTGGTCTTTAGAAAGCTTATTCTTCTGTCTCTTCCTCTTCTATCTCCTCTACTTCCACTGGTGCTTCTTCCACCTTCTGCTCTATCTCAATACTGATCTTTTTCGGACGGAATATTGGATAGTATCTGGTGATGTATTCCATAGTAGTATCTGCAATATCCGGATGTTCATTAATTGTTTCAGCAGAAAAACTAAGATTGATCATCATCTTGTTAAACACTACATTGATATCCATAGATGGTTTCTCACCAATCACATTGTTAAGATATACTGGTAATTCCCGGCTGATATTAATGATCCCGGTAACATAATAATATCCCTTATAACCAATATAAGCCAAACCTCCAAGACATAATAAATTGAAACATTTTTTTCCGAAAGACATTGTTCCTCCTTAATTGAAATGCAGACACACCCCTATGGATGCGTCTGCATTTTGTTTAAAATCATCTGATCAAAAGTAACTTTTCACTTTTTTGAGTATTACCACTAGTGAGTTGATAGAAATATACGCCAGCAGGTAAAGCGGTTCCAGAATTACTCTCTCCATTCCAGGAAATATTATAGGTTCCAGCAGTTTTTTCACCATTTGCCAGTTCAACAATCTTCTGCCCCTTGATATTATATATTGCCAGATTAACTTCTGATCTTGTTTCCAGGGTAAAATTGAAATTCATAAGACTTCTGCTCACTCCCGGATTGAATGGATTGGGATATGCCTTCAAGTTATGGACAGTTACGATATTCTCATCATTATCCTGTCCCGTGTTTATATCACCCGCTATACGTGGATTTAAGCCATATTCCGAAAATGAATAATCAACTATACCCGTAATAGAAATAATCTCATCACCCACATTAAGATCAGGGAAAGCCACTGCGAATCCATCATCTACCTGACACTGTCCACTGCCATCATCTACAAACCACTCATTATAATCATTTGGCAAAACTGATACTGTTACATCACTTACTTTCACCAACACGCTTTCATAAGCTTCTTCTGATGCCAGTTCTGCCGTGGTGATCTCCACTGGATCAGGAAGAGTATTGCCACTACTGTTGATCACGATTTCTGCGATTACGCCTAATTCAGTGAAACCATTATATTCACTAATTGTTCCAGAAATTGTCACATTATCACCCTGAGCAACTTCTACATCATACTGATATACATAAAGTCCATTCCAGGCTCCACCCTCTTCACTGGTGATAAAGAAAAAATTATTACCAGCAAAAACAGCTCCAGAAACTATTCCCGAAACAGTTACTGCCTGACCGGCATAAGGTGAATCACCCGAAGGATCTTCTGTGTATTGAATATCATAAATAGTAACTTCTGCTGAAGGTGACAGCACGAAATCAATCTCGGAAGTTGTTTCTTCTTCTTCTACTATCACACCAGTAATTGTCTGAGGACTATAACCAGCCAGAGAAGCTGTTATATTATAAGTTCCTGGAGGCAATTCCATATCATATTCGCCATATTCATCAGGATTGGTAGTATAACCACCGGCATTAACAACCACATCTTCCAGATTGCCTGCTCCACCATCAAGTTCAACCATTCCCTCTATAGATCCAGGTTCTCCTGCAGCTCCAATATCCATATTTGATCTTGGATTCAAGCCATATTCATCATAAGTATAATCCACAATTCCAATTATATAGGCATATTCATTTCCTAAGGCTGGATCATAACTGTACATGGCATCATCAGTCTGGCATTCACCACTTCCATCATCGATATATGCCTGACCATAATTATCTGGATCAGCCGTCACAGCCACTTCATTTACCTGCACCAGGACACCTTCATAAGCTTCGGTCATTGCCAGATCAGCAGTAGTGACCACTATCGGATCCGGCACCGGATTATCAGAAGAAAGTATTGTCACAGCAGTAACATTTGATAATTCAGTGAAACCAAAATATTCCTGCACTTCAGCAGTTACTTCCACCTCATCTCCGATCTCTACAATATAATCATAATTAAATACAAATACACCATGCCATTCCCCACCTTCCGGGTCAGAAATAAAAAAGCGATTTGCATTACCAGATGAATACCAGTTTGTGGCAGTAACAATTCCACTAACGGTTACAATCTGTCCCATCATTGGAGAATCTCCTGAGGGATCTGTTGTGTATTGAATGTCATAAACGGTTTCTCCTAATACCACACTGCTTATTATCAATAAGACAATAATAAAAATAAGTTTCCGCATACCATACCTCCTGATTATTATTTCTATGCTATGATTCATATACATCACAAATTTCTGAATTACTAAGTGTCAAGCAAAAGTTAAATTTTTTACTCTTTACCACTTAGTTGTTTTGTGGTTTATTCCCCGCCAGGGCATAAATACCACCCAGCCAAGTCAGGAGTTATGAACGGTACTCCGGATATGACTTCTGGACGATCAGTTTAAATACCCAGCCAAGTCAGGAGTTATGAACGGTACTCCGGATATGACTTCTGGA